>JAZRTC010000082.1:0-4942 GCA_045651865.1 Acutalibacteraceae bacterium | reverse complement strand
GACGGACGCGTTCTGTTGTTCCGTCCCGACCGCAACATGGCTCGCCTGAACCTCTCCAACGAGCGTCTGTGCATCCCGCAGATCGATGAGGAGTTTGCTGTCGAAGCGATCAAAAAGCTCATCGCTGTTGAGCAGGACTGGATTCCCGATGCACCCGACACCTCGCTCTACATCCGTCCGTTTATCATCTCGGTCGATGCGCATGTGGGTGTGCATCCCGCTGAGCATCTGATCTTTATGGTTATTTTGTCGCCCGTCGGTTGCTATTATCCCGAGGGTCTCAACCCCGTGAAGATCTATGTTGAGCGCGAGTATGTCCGCGCCGTCAAGGGTGGCACAGGCTTTGCCAAGACGGCGGGCAACTATGCTTCCTCGCTGAAGGCGCAGGAGGTTGCCGCTTCGCAGGGTTACACGCAGGTGCTGTGGCTCGACGGTGTGGAGCGCAAATACATCGAAGAAGTCGGCACAATGAATGTATTTTTCAAAATCGGCGGCAAAGTCATCACGCCCGCGCTGCAGGGCAGCATTCTCGGCGGCATCACCCGTATGTCCTGCATCGAGATGCTCAGATCCTGGGGTGTCGAGGTGGAGGAGCGTCCGCTGGCGCTGCAGGAAGTCATTGACGCGGCGGCAAACGGCACACTCGAAGAAGCATTCGGTACGGGTACCGCGGCAGTTATTTCGCCCATCGGCTCGCTCAAGGTGGATGACGAGGTCATCACCATCAACGGTGGCGAGATCGGCGCGACTGCACAGAAGCTGTACGATCAGCTCACCGACCTGCAAAACGGCCGTATTGAAGATACCTTCGGTTGGACGGTCTGTGTGGAGTAATGCCGCACATCATGTCGTATGTCATCCCCGAAGCGCTTGACGGACAGACAGTGCAGACCTTCCTGCGCCGCGAGTGCGGTATGAGCTGGCGGATGGTCGTCAAGCTCAAACGCGTGGAAAACGGCATCCTGCTCGATGGCGCTCATGTCCGCACGATCGATCCGATCTACGCAGGGCAGACCCTGCAGGTAACGATGCCCGAAGATACCGTGCGTATTGAGGGCGCGGACATCCCGCTGGATATCGTGCACGAGGATGACGATATACTGGTTATCAACAAACCGCCGTTTCTGGCGGTGCATCCTTCGGCGGGCAAGCCGGATCCGACGCTTGCCAACGCCGTGGTGGCCTATTTTGAAAAGAACGGCAAGCCGCTGAGTTTTCGTCCGCTCAACCGCCTTGACCGCAACACAAGCGGTCTGCTTCTGGCGGCAAAGCATCCGCATGCGGCGTTTGCCATGCGCTGTGCCGCAAAAAAGCGGTATTATGCCGTGGTGTGCGGTGAGCTTCACGGAAGCGGCACGATTGATCAACCCATCCGCGTTAAGGAGGGGTGCGCCATCACCCGTGAGGTGGGAGAGGGCGGCAAGGACAGCGTCACGCATTGGGAGGCGCTGTCATCAAACGGCCGTTTTACCCTGCTGTCGGTGGTGATTGACACGGGACGCACGCATCAGATCCGTGTGCATATGTCGTGGCTTGGGTATCCGCTTGCGGGTGACACGATGTACGGTACCGACGAAACTGTGGCGCGTCATGCACTTCACTGTGCAGATATGCAGCTCGAGCACAGTCTGACAGGAGAAACCCTGTCATTGCACGCACCGTTTCCCGCGGATTTGCGGGAATGGCTTGAAAAGGAGGACATACTATGCCCGCCATGATCACACATTATCTGCTCGGCAGACGGATGTTGCCGCTGTCGGGTTTACCCGCCATTAAACGGCAGGATGCGTTTTTGCTCGGCAACCAAGGTCCGGATTTGTTGTATTTTTTCAGAGCCTATCCGTGGCTGATCGGAAAAGCCGGTCTGCCTCTTGGGAACGCTCTCCATGAGGTACAGCCCTCGGTACTGATTGACCTGATTCGTGAGGTCGAGGCAGAAACCCCCAACGAGGATAAAGCAATTGTTCACAGCTATATTCAGGGCTTTTTGTGCCATTATACAGCGGATCGCATGATTCATCCGTTTGTGACCTATTGGCAAGAACAGCTCAAGGAGCTTCGTCCCGCCTACGCAAATGATGACAACCCCTATCACTATTACATCGAGAGTGCGCTGGATACGCTGTTTTTGCATCACGAAAACGGCGAATATGTCACCGCCTTTCCGCTTGTAAAGGTTTTGCCCAAAAAAGATAAAACGCTGGAAAAGGCGATCGCACGATTCTATCACCGCCTGCTTGAGAAAGCACTCGGGCAAACAGTGTCCGAGCGACTGCTTCTCCATCTGATCTCCGATATGCGGCAATCGATGCGGTTTATGACCGACAGCACGGAACTGAAGGGCAAACTCATCCGCTTTTATGAACGCCTGCGCAAAAAGGGTGCATGGTATTCAGCACTTCTGCGCACGAAGGAGGTCGTGGACCTCGATTACCCGAATCTCAAACATCGCTTGTGGATGAAAGGGGACGACAATCTCAGCAAGCAGGATTTTTATGAGCTGTGCGATGAGGTCGTCGAAGAAGCGTGTAAGTGTCTTGTTGCCTATGAAAACGGCGATGACGGTCTTTCGCTGACGGGTGATATTGACTTTGCAGGACAGAAATTTATGCAGGAGGAACAGACGGATGAAACGCATAGCGAGCTTTGAGGTTGATCACAACACCCTGACCGAGGGCGTCTATCTGTCACGAAAAGACGGCGATGTCACCACATGGGACATCCGTTTTGTAAAGCCGAATACGCCGCCGTTTCTGGAGATGCCTGCCGTGCATACGATTGAGCATCTGTTTGCGACCTTTGTGCGTAACAGCCCGTTTTCGGAACAGATCATCTATTTCGGCCCGATGGGTTGCCGCACAGGTTTTTATTTCCTCACCCGTGATATGACGGATGAGCAGGTGCTCGCATTGATCAAAGAAACACTCGGTTTTATCGCTTCGTTTGAAGGCGATATTCCCGGTGTCAGTGCGGTGGAATGCGGCAACTGGAAGGAACACGATCTCGTGACCGCCAAGCGGTATGCCGCAGAAATGGCGCAAAAACTGCAACCGAAGACGGCCGCCGATATGCGGTATTGATAAGGGGAGTGCGCATAATGAAACGATTGATCAGCATGCTGATTTGTGCGATCTTGCTGATGACGGCGATGCCGTTTGGGGCATTCGCTGTGTCAACGGCGTGGGATTTCGAGTGCCTGGAAGGATATTATAAAACACAGGGCCGCGTGGATCTGGATGGCACGGCGCTGGAAATGGATACCACTTCCTCGGGATTTGAGTTTTATTTCAACGGCAGCGGCAATGTGACTTTGACCGCACAGGTGCGCTGTTCTTACAGCACCGATCTGTATCTGACGGTCATTGTGGACGGCGTGCGCTCCCGACTGCAGGTAGATGCAGGCAAAAAAAGCACGACGGTGACAAAAACGCTGACGCTTGCCACAGGCTTGTCGAGCGGCGTACACCACATTGAAGTGTACAAGCAGTCCGAAGCTATCGTCTCGCAGATGAAGGTGACACAGATCACTTTTGATGGCACGCCGCTTGCAACGCCGCCGTTTGACAAGATTACAATGGAAGTCATCGGCGACTCGATTTCCTCGGGTGCAAGTATGTGGTCGGCATCGTCCGATCAGTCTATCCCTGCGGACTATCCGTATTTTCTGGACGGCACCAAGACCTATGCCTATCTCGCAGGTGAGGCAATCGGTGCCAATGTCCGTGTGACGCAGGCGAGCGGCTACGGTTGCGTGAGCGGTTTCAATACCGACGGCGTCAACCTGCAACAGCTGTTCCCGTATACCAACATGTGGCGCGACAAGGATCTGTATGCGTTTGACCCGCCTGCACAGATCGTTGTCATCAACCTCGGCACAAACGACTATCAGTCCCGCAGTATCACGGGATTGACGGCGGACGGATTTCAGGCAGGCGCGCAGAACCTGATGGCAATGGCGCGTGAGAAGAATCCCGATGCAAAGATCGTGTGGTGCACGGGTATGATGGGCGTCGCGTTCCCGGGTACGCTTGAAAAAGCGGTTGCTGCGATGGGCGGTGCCGCTCAAGGATATTACTATATCGAATTGCCCTACGGCGCAGACGGCGGCTATGCGCATCCCAATGTCGCACAGCATAAAACGGCGGCGGATGTCCTGACTGCCTTTATCAAAGCCAACTGCCTGCCCGCTGACTATTTTAACGATTTTGCCACAGCAGACGAGCTTCGTGCGACGCTTGCGGCGGCAAAGACATCTGCTGCACCTTCGTCGGCATTGGATGCGGCGATGCTGTGGGCGCAGGCGGAGCTTGACTGGGGTACGACGGACGGGTACCGCCTCGGTTGCCGTAACAAAGCGCTCAAAGAGGCGATGACGCAGGCATACTGCGTGGATCTGATGCCGCGTAAAGGTGTTGCGACGACGCCTGTTGCAGACAACGGTTCTTACATCTGGCCGTATTACGGCGCGACAGACGGCAGTGTGACACTGTACAAGGGCGGCGAAGGCTATTACTGGCCCAGCACTGAGACGCTTCTTGCGCCGCGCACCGTCAACATCCACGAAACACCGTTCTGGCGCTTGCAAGCGAGCGGTAACGCGTACTGGAATGTGCATCTGACCTATAAGGATACCACGGGTGTATCGCATACGGTGACGGCATCGGTGCTGGCAGGAAACGGCGATGTGGATTTTGCGGCGGGCGAGTATGACCTGACACTCCCGTTTGGTGACTATATCCGTGAGCAAGGTCATGCCGATGCAAACGGCAATATTGTACTGACTGCCGTCAATATTTTCAACGCAGGCGAGATGGATGTTTACACTACCTGGCGCACTTGTGCGCTGGTCAGTCATAAGACGATTGCACCGACCGCGATTACGGGTCAGTACACGGTGCAAAACGGCATCCTTTGTGATGTGCCTGTCGGTACGACGGCAAGC
>JAZRTC010000081.1:0-3621 GCA_045651865.1 Acutalibacteraceae bacterium | reverse complement strand
CAGCGTGACCGAAATTGCTGTCGAGAAAGCTCTCGCGTAATTACAACCTGAAATCTTGCAATGAAAAAGGGCTGTTGCCGTCAAACGCAACAGCCCTTTTCTTAGGAGATGACACCCGGTATGATTTTTTCATCTGTCCCGTTTCTGTACTATTTTCTCCCTTTAACCTTGCTTGTGTATTTTTTAGTACCGCGTTCGTTCAAGAATACGGTACTGATGACCGCAAGCCTGATCTTCTACGGTTGGGGTGAGCCGCGTTATCTGATCCTTATGGTCGTATCCATTCTGATCGGCTACGGCGGCGGTTTGCTGATTGAAAAACACCGTGGAAAGAAATCGGCACTTTGGCTGACCTGGATCACTGTCGGTATACTGCTGAGTTTCCTCGGTTACTTTAAATACGCCAATTTCTTTATCGATAATGTTAACGCGATCACAGGACTTTCGATTTCGTTCTTGCGCATTGCTCTTCCTGTCGGCATCAGCTTTTATACCTTCCAGATCTTGAGCTACGATGTCGATGTGTATCGCGGCGATGTGAAAGCTCAACGCAACATCGTGGATCTCGCGGCCTATGTGACGATGTTCCCTCAGCTGATTGCCGGCCCCATTGTGCGTTACAGTGATATTGAAATCCAGCTCCGCGAGCGCCGTCACAGCTTTGACAAGATTTCTGCGGGTATTCGCCGTTTTGTAATCGGACTTGGTAAAAAAATCCTGATTGCCGATGTGCTCGCGGCACTATGCGACACCTTCCGTGCCAGCGATGACAAATCTGTGCTGTTTTACTGGATATACGCCATCGCCTTTTCGCTGAACATTTATTTTGATTTTTCCGGTTACAGCGATATGGCAATCGGACTTGGAAAAATTCTCGGCTTCGATTTTCTCGAAAACTTCAATTACCCCTATATCTCGGCATCGGTCACGGAATTCTGGAGACGCTGGCACATGTCGCTTGGTTCCTGGTTCCGCGATTATGTGTATATCCCGCTTGGCGGCAATCGCGTTTCCAAACCGCGATGGTTTTTCAACATCTTCGTAGTATGGATGCTGACAGGCTTCTGGCACGGTGCGGCGTGGAACTTTATTCTTTGGGGACTGCTGTTCGCTGTGTTACTTGTCATCGAAAAGCTGTGGTTGCTCAAAGCACTTAACAAAATGAAAGTTCTCAACCATTTCTATGTTCTCTTTTTCGTGATGATCAGCTTTGTGTTGTTCAACGCTGCCGATTTGCCGCAGGCATACAGTGATACCGTATCGTTGTTCGGCGCAAACGGTCTGCCGGCAATTTCCGAAGAGACGCTGTATTACCTGCAAAGCTATGCACCAATCCTCGCTGTTGCCATCATTGGTGCCACACCGCTTCCTGCCACACTCGGCAAAAAAGCACTTTCTACAAAGTTCGGCGGTGTTGTCAGCGTCATTCTGGAACCGCTTGCTTTGATCGGTTTATTAACCGTGATGACCGCCTATCTCGTGGACGGCTCGTTCAGCCCGTTCCTGTATTTCCGCTTTTAAGGAGGGATCGGTATATGAAAAAGAACTTTAAATCTGTTTTACAGACGGTTTTGGTTGGCGCATTTGTACTGATCCTGTCCGTTACCTGCTGGCTGAAACCTGCCACTGCAGACTCTGCTACCGAGCGTCGTCCGCTGGCGCAGTTTCCGAAGGTGACTTTCAATTCCATCTTCAACGCCGGCGAAGGCAATTCCTTTATGACACAGTTTGAGAGTTATACGCTGGATCAATTTCCGCTTCGCGACCCGCTTCGCACACTGAAAGCCTTGTCGGCATTTTATGTATATCAGCTCAGCGATAACAATGACTATTATGTCACAGATGGGATCATCAGCAAGATGGATTATACGATCCACCCCGAGTCAATCGAGTATGCGACAGAACGCCTTAAAATGCTGTATGAGCAAACATTGCAAGACAAGGCATCCAACATCTATCTGGCGGTTATTCCCGATAAAAACAGCTTTACAGCGCCTCAGAGCGGTCATCTGTCGCTTGATAACGATGCGTTTATCGAAGCCGTCCGCAATAAGATGCCCTACGCATCTTATATTGATATTACCCATCTGTTGAGTGCCGACGATTATTATGCAACGGATACGCACTGGCGTCAGGAATCCATCACCGATGTCGCCGATGCACTTGCAAAGGCTATGGGTGTTACCCTGCCCACCGAATACACCGAGAATACGCTGGACAATCCGTTTTACGGTGTCTATTACGGACAGGCGGCTATGCCCGTTGCGCCCGACACGCTGAAATGGCTGACAAATGACACGATCAACAATCTGACAGCCTTCAATCACGGCACACAAAGCGAAAACGCGATCTACGATACGGACAAGGCATACGGCAAAGATCCGTATGAGATCTTCCTGTCGGGCGGTAAAACCGCTCCCATCACCATCACAAACCCCCATGCGACGACCGACAAAGAACTGATCGTATTCCGCGACTCCTTTGGAAGCAGTATTGCCCCGCTTCTGGCACAAGGCTACAAAACCGTGACGCTGATCGATCTGCGTGAAACGATGCAAAGTGCTATTGATCTCGTTACCGAGATCGAAGGAAAAGATGTCCTTTTCCTGTATAGCACGCTTGTTTTGAACAACAACATCGACGGCGGCGAAAAATTCAAATAATCAAAAAAGAAAAAGCCAACAGCTCATAAAGCTGTTGGCTTTTTTTAATGAATCGCTTTTTTCTTCCACTTACCTAACGAATAGAAAATCGTAGTAAGCACTGCACCGAGAATCCACGAAGCCAGGAGTGAGATCTGAATACAATGGCTGTCGCCGTACGGAAGCTCTGCTGTGCGCGTCAGATACGAGATGCCGTATGCAACAGGCACACGGATCGCCACCGTGGTCGCCAGCGAGATCCACATCGGAGTCATCGTGTCACCCGCACCGCGCATAATACCCGACAGGCTTTGCGTGACCGCCATCGCGATGTATCCGACAGCAAGAATGGTCATCAGATGATAGCTCAGCTCCACAAGCTCAGCTGTGTCGGTAAACACGCTCATCAAACCTTTACCGAACAGCAGGATAACACCGGTAATAAACGCCGAACATGCCACCGCCAAAAGCGTACCCTGTTTGGCACCTTTTGTCACACGGTCGTGCAAACCCGCACCGACATTCTGTCCTGCATAGGTGGTCAGCGCTGTACCAAACGAAAAGTTCGGCATCATTGCAAAGCCGTCCACACGCATCACAACGACATTCGCGGCAATAAACTGCTCACCGAAGCAATTGGTAAGCGACTGCACCACGATCATCGCCGAGGAAAAGATCGCCTGCGTCATACCCGAGGGTAAACCAAGATTGACAAGAGTTTTAATATATTTGGATTGCGGCTTCATATATTGTACGCCAAAGTCAAAGTGCTCCTTCATCCGGGCGAGCTTTACAAGGCACAGTGCCGAGGATACAAACTGTGCAATCACCGTCGCCAGCGCTACGCCGCCAACACCCATCTGGACATATGCCACAAAAAAGATATCCAGACCAATATTCAGCACGGTCGCCACAAGCAAATAAATCAGTGCCGAAATCGAATCACCGAGACCGCGCAGAATACCGCTCAAAATGTTAT
>JAZRTC010000080.1:0-20193 GCA_045651865.1 Acutalibacteraceae bacterium | reverse complement strand
ACATTTTTGATCGACGGATTGATACAGACAACGCGCACCACCGAGGTGCTTGCCGAAACCGACGATGATGCTGTGAGGTTTTATCAAAAATATGGTTTTAAGGTAACACCCATTCAAACGGCGTATGATTGTAAACGATATCTGTGCCGCTATATGCCACTCGAAATCAAAGCCATTACCCGTGACAATTGGCAACGAGTGGTGTCAAAATCGTTCCGTTATGCCGAAAAAACATACGGTGGTTTTCATTGCGTGATTGGTTTGCTCACAATCGACGAAGTAACCTCACCTCTCAAAAGGACGATGTTCGGTAACGAGATCGTGCTCGCCGATAAAGACTATCACTGGTTGCAGATTGCTCCCGCTGATGAGCCGTGGTGGCTGACGGTGATGATTGATCCGAACGGCAATACCGTGCAGTATTATTACGATATTACCGACCGCAACATCCTCGACGGTGAACACTCGCGATTTTATGACCTCTTTCTGGATGTGGTGGTACTGCCTGACGGCAATGCAACAATTTTTGATAAGGACGAATTGGACGCCGCATTAAAAGACGGCATCATTACGAATACACAGCACCAAAAAGCTGTTGAAACGGCAAATCGCCTTTTCCGAGAAGTCTCATCAAGATTGGATGAATTAAATATCTTTGTCGGCGAGCTGTACAAAGAGATGAATTATCATATGACACAGCAAGAGCGCAAACAATTGGTGACATCTTATTTGGGTAAAACCGTCACCATAGAAATTGACCGTCCCATCGGGACGGTGCATTCAAAGCACCCTGATTTGATATATCCGATCAATTACGGTTTTATTCCCGGTGTACTCGGGGGTGACGGTGAAGAACTGGATGTGTATTTGCTTGGTGTGGATACACCGCAGGAAACCTATACCGCTCAAATCATCGGCATTGTGTATCGCCGCAATGATGTGGAAGATAAACTTGTTGCCGCTCCCGTCGGCGTGAAGTATACGAAAGAAGAAATTGCCGATGTGGTACATTTTCAAGAGCAGTATTACGATAGCTTTGTTGTTGTCGAAGAATGAAATGAGATGAAAACAAATGATTCGAGAAGCCAACAAAAACGATCTGCAAGCGGTTTTGGAACTTTATTTACATCTACATGAAACGAGCATTCCCGAAGATACCGCACATTTGTGTAACACTTGGGATCAAATCATCAGTGATCCGTATCATCATTTGATCGTATGCGAAGTGGATGGAGATATCGTTTCCTCGTGCGTGTGCGTCATCATCCCCAATCTATCGCAAGGGGGTCGTCCGTATGTGTTGATTGAGAATGTCGTCACCCATAAAGATCATCGCCAAAAAGGATACGCGACAGCGTGTCTGCATTTTGCAAGAGAAATCGCTATACAAGAAAATTGCTATAAAATGATGTTACTTACCGGATCGAAAGATCCCAAAACACTAAAATTTTATGAACATGCCGGTTACAACGCCAACGATAAAACGGCGTTTATCCAATGGCTGTAAGGAGAAACGATTATTATGACGGTATTAACACCCTATGATGCCTCTCGCCGTCAATCGACGATTGAGATGGTGGCGGCATTTTTTGCCGATCATTTCGCAGTATCGGAATATGAACCCGCCGAAATCACGCCCGAGCGATTAGCAGCGGCAGAGGAAGATCTTGATGATTGGTTTGAAAAAGATGATGCTGTCTTGTTTATCATCGAAGAAGATGGTACAGAAGCGGGATTGCTGTTGATGGCACGCCACGGCGGTTCGGTTGTGTGGATTGAGAATTTGTATGTCAAGCGAGAACTTCGTCGTCGTGGCATTGCCACCCGTGCGATTGCGCTCGCTGAAGACTATGTCGCAAAGGTGATGAACGCACCCGCCATCAATATGGATGTGATTCCGCAGAATCAAAGTGCGATGCGCTTGTATCATTCGCTCGGCTATGACACATTGCAGATGATCACCATGCGAAAGCCTTTAAACGGTGACGAACGACAAAACCATGTTCAATTGCTTGGCTTTGATTTCAAGATGTAAGGATGATGTGTATGTACATGATCGTCATTGCCGGTGGGAGTGCGAGCGGCAAAAGCACTATTGTACACGAACTGGAAAAACGGTTATCCACTGATCACCGCGTAACGGTGATTGCTATGGATTCGTATTACAAACCCGAAGCGGAACTACCGCTTGTCACCACGGCAAACAACAAGACCTATCGGGATTATAACTGTCCCGAAGCGTTTGATTTGGTGCGAATAAAAGAAGATATCAAGCAAGCGAAATCCGCCACCGATATTGTGATTGTGGAAGGCTTGCTGACACTGTGGGACGAGGGAATCTACAAAACTGCGGATTTGCGCGTCTATGTTGATTGCCCGGCCGATGTGCGCATCGTACGGCGTATCAAGCGCAATCTGACATGGGGATTGTCGATTGAGGATATCACTGATGTCTATCTCGATCTTGTCCGCTACCGCCACGAACAATATGTCGAGCCGAGCAAGCGAAACGCCGATCTTGTGGTGGATACCACTCACGGCACCGAGGAAGCCGTAGCGGCTGTTTTAAGGAACTTACAGGAACGGTAATGTATTAACGGAGTGATTTCAATGAAATTTGTATTTTTAATCGGTAATGCGGCGGTTGGTAAAATGACCGTGGGGCAGGAGTTGATGAAGATCACCGATCTGCGGTTGTTTCATAACCACATGACCATTGAACCGATTTTAGAGATTTTCGGATACTTCCACAACGATGCCAAAAAGCGTTTGCGCGAGGTGATCTTTGAAGAATTCGCCAAGAGTGATAACTACGGTATGATCTTTACTTATGTGTGGGCGTTCGATCAGCCGTCGTGTTGGGAGTTTGTCGAACACGTCAAAAGCATCTTTGAGCCTTACGGCACGGAGTTTTACTATGTTGAACTGATTGCTCCGCGTGAGGTGCGCCTCGAACGCAACAAAACGGAACATCGCCTAATGCACAAACCGTCCAAGCGCGACACCGTGCGTTCCGATGAGCGTCTTATCCACGATGATACGCATTATCGCTTGGAAAGCTATGAAGGCGAGATTCCGTTTGAGAACTATCTGCGTATCCACAACGCCGATCTCGCCCCCGACACCGTAGCACAGATGATCAAAGAGAGATTTGATCTGTAAAGGAACGAGAACTACGATTCGCGAAGCAACAACGAAAGATGCGTTGATATAAGAAATATCAACGCCAATAAGTCATCAACCCAAAGTAACGGCTAGTGCCAATGGAGGCCTTTAAATGAACAATATTAAAAAAATCATCGATGCGGGTATGTGTGTCGGGTGCGGCGAATGTTCCTTTTGCGAGCACATTTCTTTTCAAAACAATGCTCACGGAGTACCGACGCCGACAGTAGATAATCTATGTACAAATTGCGGTGAATGTCTAAATCAATGCATATATAATCCATATAATGAAAACTGAATTCGTATCTTTTGTATCATCGCCATTCACAACAAAAACGAATCGCGGTGGCATGATCGTATTAAAGGGGTGAGACGTATGCTCGTTCTATGTTCAAACGGATTATCAAGTGTTGAGTTGATTTCCCGCGTGCGCGAAAAGCTGAGCGATTGTAAAACGGCCGCACTGGTCGTCACCGCCGACAACGAATACAAAGAAAACAATTATCATGTTCAGCGGTGTGTAGCAGAGTTGGAATCACTTAATCTTAAAGTGGATCTTTTTGACTTGGATAAACAAGCCGCCGAAGAATTGCTTTCCTACGATGTTGTGGAATTTATAGGCGGTAACCCGTACTATCTGCTTCATGCGATCCGCAACAGCCACGCGGAATCTGTATTGCGAGATATTGCCGAGAGTAAGGTGCTGATCGGATGGAGTGCGGCGGTATTTGTGTTTAGTCCTACACTCGAACTGGTCAATCGTTATTCACCCGAAATGAATTTTATGGGCTTGACCGATTTGACAGCACTCGGTTTAACCAACATCGAAGTGTTGCCGCATTACAGTAAATTCTTGCATCGATTTGATCAATTTGAGGAACAATGCCTTGCTTATGAAGAAGGACACCGTGTGAAAGTGATTCGTTTGAACGATGGCGATGGTGTGATCCTTGACAGCGAAAGTACGGAGATTTGCCGTACTAACGAATGATTAGATACTTCGAGGTGAACTATTTATGGACTGCAAAATGTGTCACAGCTTACAGAATGTCAAGGACGATCCGTATTTGATTATGGAACTTGAAACGGGCTATGTCATCCTCGGATGGTTTCAGCGGTTTCGGGGATATACGGTGTTCACCTGCAAAGAACACGGCCCGGAACTTCACAATCTGGAACACAATTTCAAAATTCGCCACTTGGAAGAAATGACGATTGTCGCCAACGCGATCTGCAATTTGTTCAAGCCCGATAAGCTGAACTACGAATTGCTTGGTAATGGTTGTCCTCATATTCATTGGCATTTATATCCCCGCCGCAAGGGTGATACGCCTATTGTCAGTTCGGTGTATCAATTGCCAAACAGCGAATTGTTCGACGAAGCCTACCGCCCAAGCAACGAAGGTCGCGAAGAACTGAAAGCACTTATCAAAGCAGAAATTGAAAGACTGCTAAACGAGGGCTAAAACCATGATACAAAAACTGCAAAGTTATCTATCGGAATACACCGTCGAAATCGTATCACTTTCTAATATAAGCAGATATGAATCTGTATTTTATAGCAATGAAGAATACTATCGATTGACAGACGGACATCCCGCCACAAGAAAAGATTGTGTTGATACGATTGAGTACGGTGCCGATGATCCGTCCGCCTATACTATCGGTGTTTCTAAGAACGGTGAACCTGTTGCTTTTTTGAGTGTTATTACAGGATATCCGCAGATGACTACCTTGTATATCGGGTTGCTTTTGATACATAAAAATTTCAAGCGACAATCTATAGGAACTAAGATCATAAGCGCGTTGCGTAAAATCGTACATGAACTTAACTTCTCAGATATGCAACTATCTGTACAAGACAACAATATTGCAGGATATTCCTTTTGGAAGAAGGTTGGCTTTTACGAGATAGCGACATGTACTTGTGATGGATTTAATAATTTGTCTATGAGATGTGAGATTACATATTTGGACAATAAGGAGTGACTGGGATGTTTCAAATTCGGCTTGCCACGCTTGACGATGCACCGCGATGTGCCGATATTCACGGCCGCTCATGGATGTTTGCCTACAGCGATGCGGTCGGTAAAGACATCATTGAAAGCTACAATGCCCGATGGCTGTTCGTTTGGAAAAAGATGCTCGAAAACAACACCGACACGCATTATGTGATTCTTGAGGGTGATACGATTGTCGGCTTCACATCCATCAACCCGTCCCGTGATGCGGATGCTCCCGACGGAATGTTTGAATTGACAGGGCTGTATCTTGATCCCGATCACATCGGCAAAGGATACGGCAAGCGAGCGATGGACTTTGTAAAACACGAAGCCTCTGCCCGTGGTTATACGGTCATATCGCTTTGGATGCTTGATCAAAACAACCGCGCAAAGCGGTTTTATGAAAAAGCAGGATTCGCTCCTGACGGAACCAAAAAGAACAGCGGCCTCGGTAATACACAAGAAGAACGGTATATTTGCAAATTGTAAAACTGGAGAAATTGCAATGAGTAACATAGCACGCAAACAAGCCGCTGATATTCTGCTTTATGAATACGGCTTGCTCGAAAAACTGAAAACCATCGGCCGTCCGCATATTGTTGGCAGCTACCGCATGGATATGATGGCGTGGAACGACTTGGATATTGATATTGAAAACGATGCTATGTCCAAAGACCGACTGTATGAATTGTCGCAGTTTATCTTTGCCACCTTCAAGCCCACGTGGTACGAAGCCAAAGAAGAAATCAACAGCGACGGCAAAACGGTATGGTTTCACGGGTTCGAAACGATGATTACGGGTGAACTGTGGAATGTCGATTTGTGGTTCTTTGATAAACCGACTATCGAAAAAGCCGAGCAGTATTGCGATGCGATTACACAAAAGGCCACCTCCGAGCAGAAGCAAGCGATACTGGATATTAAGACCGCATTGATCGAGCGCGGTTTGTACTCTTTCGATCAGTACACCAGTATGGATGTGTACACAGCTGTGCTTGATGGTAGTGTGATGAATGTTGATGAGTTCTTAACCGTAAAGAAAGGATAGCATTATGGATATAAAACAGGTTTTAACAGAGTATTATCAAAGTTACGATGAAGATGGACGGTTGCTCTCAAGACACGGGATTCCGGAGTTTGCCGCAACTATGAAATATATTGAAGGATATCTGACACCCGAAGCCAAAATCATTGAAATCGGTGCCGGCACAGGGCGCTACAGCCATGCGTTGGCAGAACGTGGATATGCGGTAGATGCCGTGGAGCTTGTGGAACATAATATCGAGATCTTCAAATCAAAGATCACGCCCAACGAGCGAATTACTGTTCGACAAGGAAATGCGATAGATTTGTCTGCGTTTGAGGATAACACATACGACATTACTTTATTGCTTGGTCCGATGTATCATTTGTTTACGGATGAAGATCAGATGAAAGCCTTGTCCGAAGCATATCGCGTGACCAAATCGGGTGGTGTAATTTTCGTGGCATATTGTATGGGCGATGCGACTATGCTGACCTACGGCTTTATGCGTGGACAGTTGCAAAGCATGATTGCGGATTGCAAGCTTGATACGGATTCCTTTGATACTTATCGCGAACCGTGGGGCATTTTCAAGCTGATGCGTACCGAAGATATCAAGGCTCTGCGCGAGCCGTTTGATATTGAGCCGCTTCATTTGATTGCGACGGATGGTTATTCCAACCATATGCGGGATACATTAGCGCAGATGGATGAGGAAACCTTTGGTGTGTATTTGAAATACCACTTGGCGACCTGCGAACGAGAAGATATGCTCGGCATCTCCCATCACACGTTGGATATTTACAGAAAGCGATAAAGAGGTTATGACCACGATTTACTTTGTGCGGCATGCACAGCCGAACTACCACAATCACAACGACCTTGAGCGGGAACTGACCGCCAAAGGATTGGAAGATCGAAAGTGTGTGACGGCCTTCTTAATGGACAAATCCGTGGATGTGGTGCTGTCGAGCCCATATAAACGCGCGGTGGATACTGTTAAAGATTTTGCCGATCGCGCCGGACTTGCCATCGGTATTGTTCCCGATTTCCGTGAACGCAAGGTTGAAAGCGTATGGATCGATGATTTTGAAAGCTTTTGCAAACAGCAATGGGCAGACTTTACATATAAACTGTCCGATGGCGAAAGTTTACAAGAGGTGCAAGAACGCAACATTACCGCCTTGCGAGAAGTTCTCAATACTCATGAAGATCAGACGGTTGTCATCGGCACGCACGGAACGGCTCTTGCCACGATTTTGAATTATTACGATTCATCCTTCGGTTACGACGGGTTTCAGCGTATTCGGCATTTTATGCCGTGGATCGTACAGATGACCTTTGACGGCGAACGATTGGTTGGAATTGAAGAATACAATGTTTTAGAGGATAAGAGGAGCCAATCTATGGATATTACCTTTCGCAGTGAGGGTGGCGTATTCAATTATCGCGCCTGTGCGGTGATTGTACATAATGATCACATATTGGCGATGCAGGACGGACGGTCGCCGTACTATTATCTTCCCGGTGGTCATGTGCAATTGCACGAAACCGCCGAAGCGGCAGTTCTGCGTGAATTGAAAGAAGAACTCAATATCGATGCCGCTATCACTCGCGCATTATGGCTCAATCAAGGCTTTTTCAAAGAAGAAGTGTCAGGCGATGCGTATCATGAGATCTGTCTGTATTTCCTTGTGGATGTTACTGCAACAGATCTGCTGTCACGCGGAATAACCTTTGCTTGTCACGATGGCGGTAAAGAACTGCGGTTTGAATGGTTGCCGTTTGATGCCTTGAAATCCACCTATTTCTATCCGTTATTTTTGAAAGATAAGATATTTAATCTGCCTGATGAATTAACGATATTAGAAGAACATGAATGATTTGCACGGAGGTACAACTATGGAACGCAAGGATAAAATCAATTATTATCTCGATATCGCCGAGCAGGTGTCGCATCAATGCACTTGTCTGAGACGGCATTATGGTGCGGTCATTGTTAAAAACGACGAGATCGTGGCGACGGGTTATGTTGGCGCGCCGCGCGGTAGAAAGAATTGCTCGGATATGGGCAAATGCATCCGTAGCGAATTACATATTCCCCGTGGCGAACGCTATGAGCTTTGCCGAAGTGTTCACGCCGAAGCAAACGCCATTATCAGTGCCTCCCGCCGTGATATGATTGGAAGTAACATCTTCCTTGTGGGGTTGGATGTGGAAACGGGCAAGTATGTGGAGAATGCTAATAGCTGCTCGATGTGCAAGCGTATGATTATCAACGCAGGCATTGAAACTGTGTATATTCGCGATACGGAAACTGCCTACCGTGCGATCCCTGTCAGTGAGTGGATCGAAAATGACGAATCACTCGACGGTACGCTTGGTTATTGACAATGGGATGGTGCAACGATGAAAACCTATACGATCTGCGGCAGTATGCGTTTTCAAAAGGAAATGCAGGATATTGCCTATGCTCTTGAAGCTGAAAAAGGCTGTGCTATTTTGCAGTGTGTGTATTGTCCTGACGGTGCCGAGATAACGAACGACGATCTCGCACGGCTTACTGAAGCACACTATAAAAAGATCGATCTGAGCGACGGCATTTATGTGGTCAACATCGACGGCTACATTGGTGAATCCGCCCGCAAAGAAATCGAGTATGCAAAAGCAAACGGCAAAGATGTGCTGTATCATTGTGAAAATGTATTTGAGGAATAAAAGTCTGCTAATATAATATCCCCTGCCTTAACGGCGGGGGATATGTGTTTAACAGAGGCCATCTCTTGACAAATAGGAACAAATGTTCTATACTATAAAAAAGGGTTTGCGCGGAGGTGAAAAGATGGAAATTAAAGATAGCGTATTAAAACACCGCTTGCAAAATGTCTATTTTATATGGGGACGGGGTAAAACGACGATTGCCAACCGTCTTGCCGAACAGTATGGATGGTATGTTTACAGCACCGATGAGAGTCGCGGTAGGCAAATTGCTCTTGCCGATCCGACCGATCAACCGTGTATGTGTCGGAACTACGAGCGGGAATATGGCGTAAACAGCTTTTGGGAACTGCCGCCTGAGGTGATCGCTGACCGTGAACAACATGTCCTGGCGGAAATGACGCCGATGATGATCGCAGAATTGATAGCATTATCGCCGCTTTATGATGTAATTCTTTGTGAAGGCGATATTGACTATGCGGCGGTGGCACCCATTGCAACGCACGCAGTACATTTATGCTGTTGTGATGCATCATTCGATTGGTTTAATCGCCCCGATCATGAGGATATCCGTGCGCTTGTCGCGAATCGCACGGATTTAACCGAAGAGGAAAAACAAGCGGTCATCGACAATGCATATGCGGCAGTTGGTACCGATTGTGGCATTGTCCCCGACTGGGTGACCGACTTGGGAATAAAAAATATCATGTGGAATGAACACACAGGTATCGATAATACTGCCGCCGAAGTTGCGGTATATTTTGGGTTTGGAAACGAGGTATAAATGCTATGCTGGATGTGCGTTTTTACGAAGCCATCGCAGACGAAAAACTGCAATTTGCGGTGATCATTGCCAAAGCGGACGGCAAGTGGGTGTTTTGCAAGCATAAAGAACGCGACACCTATGAGATCCCCGGCGGTCATCGCGAGGACGGCGAAGCGATTGATGAAACAGCAAAGCGTGAACTGCGCGAAGAAACCGGTGCACTCGAGTTTGATATTGCACCCGTCTGCGTGTATTCCGTTACGGGTAAAAACCGCGTCAATCAAACAGGCGACGAAACCTTTGGGATGCTGTATGTTGCCGACATCTATGCGTTTGAAACCGAACTCCACAGCGAAATGGAATCGGTGACCTTGTTTGATGAGTTACCGACCGCGTGGACATATCCGCTCATCCAATCGGTGTTGATCGAAGAATATCAGCGGAGAACAACGGGAGTAATATGATGGACAGCAACATTATCAAAGCCAACGAACACTATTGGAACGAACATGCAGATTTATGGTTTGGTGCGACGGCGTTGCCCGAATACGGCGTACATTGCCCGACTGAGGATGACCTGCATCTGTTCGGCGATGTCACGGGTAAAAAGATGCTTGAAATCTGCTGTGGCAGCGGTCATTCACTTAAATATCATGCCGATCGCGGTGCCGCTGAACTGTGGGGCGTGGATCTGTCGAGCAAGCAGCTTGAAAATGCACAGCGGTATTTAAGCGAAAACGGCTATGCCGCTCACTTGATCTGCTCCCCGATGGAAGCTGAATTGGATGTGCCGAAAGACTATTTCGACTATGTCTATTCGATCTATGGCATTGGTTGGACAACCGATCTTGACGGCACATTTCAAAAGATCTCGTCCTATCTCAAAAAAGATGGCATCTTCATTTTTAGTTGGAATCATACGCTGAATTATTGCGTGGCGTGGTCGTGCGAGGAACGCCTGACGGTCATCGAAAATGATACTCTTGCCATGAGTAAAAGTTACTTCGATGAATCCTATTTCACGATGCCCGCGCATGACGGCGAGATCGTACTGTGCAATCGTAAAATCTCGACTTATGTCAATGCCCTTGCCAAAGCCGGATTTGTGGTTGAGCAGATCGTAGAGCAGACCGACGAAGCGACTATGTCTGCCGATGGCGACATCACCGATAAACAAAAGAAAGCCAAAATGCTCCCGCTGTCGGTGATCTTTAAAGCGAAAAAATTGTGATTATATGATATGAGTAAGAATCAAAAGTGAAGGTGATTATAATGCAAAATACAAGGAAATGCGTTGTGTGTAGCTCTGAATGTGAGGTTCAAGTGGATCATGAGTGTACAACTGTATTTTATTCTTGTCCCGTGTGCGGAAGATTTCAGTATTCCCCCTTTGATAAAATGAACAAAAATAAATTGGCTCCATATCTTTTTTATCATTCTTTTAAATGCGGAAAAGGTGTTGAACTACGCTATCACACGGGATTAGATAAAGAAACGTGTGATTGGTATCGAAAAGAATACGGCGAAGGAAACGGAACTCATGGAAGACCGGTTCATATGGATATGGAGATTATCAGCAACTGGTATCCAAAAACGTTTTCTGAACGAGTTGATAATATTTTATTGTATATAGGTGAACACATCCCGCATATTGGGCAGGAAATGATATATAACTGGCAGGAACTTTTAAGTATGCTATTTGTTGATCGATACGATATTACTGAGGATCCGGTCAATATAGGGTGCTTTAAACATGAGGAGCGTGGCGATGACGAATTGGATCACGAAGTTCAGTATATGCTAAACTACCTAAGAACTGCAGGATACATTGAATGGGAATGCGGTGCTTCGGGAGAAGACGATGCAGAGGCTGTATCGTTAACTCCCCAAGGCTACAAACATATAGAACAACTTCAAAAATATTTTTCACATGGTCGCAATGTGCTGGTCGCTATGAAATTTGGTGATGATACCATTCGACTTCGGGAAGCGATTCGAAAAGGTATTGCTGATGCGGGCTATATAGCTGTATTTATCGACGAAGTGCAGCACAATGATTTTATTACTCCAGAATTGCTGAAATATATTAGGGATAGCAAATTTGTAGTTGTGGATCTTACTCATCAAAATAATGGTGCATATTTTGAAGAGGGATATGCGATGGGACTTGGGAAACCAGTAATTCAGCTATGCCAAAAGGATCAACGATTACACTTTGATATAGCACAAAAGAACACCATTATGTGGGGCGTTGAAGATGATATTCCTGAATGCTTGAAGAATAGAATTCTAGCAACAATTGAATAATCTGTATTTCTATTAAAAAACACACAAGTGAGTGATTGTACCACCTGTGTGTTTTTTTATAATATTATGAGATATCTTTGTACAACTTAATCTTCGCTTGTTGAAGAATTATCTAACTGTAATACCCATTCTTTGAATGCACGATCTGTGCTGTGATAATAAAGCTATTCATTTTATCTGCTTTTTGATAGATGTTATTTATCAGATATATTTAATGAGATTAATTTAGAGCCATCTAATAAATACTCATCCAAATCATTGCGATAGTTTGCAACAATTTTTTCTGCTTCTAATGTAATGCATTGAATGCAGATCTTGTTTCCTGTTGGGAAGATCGAAATGTCGTTTGATGAAATAGTCGCTGTTTCCAATTCAAATGTTCCTTGATTTACTCTATACGGTCTATCCCAAATTTGCATATTATCACAGAATAAACAGAAATATACAAAGGGGTTCTTTATTATTTCGTGTTTAACTGAAGTGTTATATAGTTTGCTGAAAAAGGAAATACGCATATTATGAACAAGGATTGCATATGAAGCAGTCGATAGAACGGAAAAATGAGCGGAGTCAATATTGGGCGCTTTAAATATTAATTTGTTTTTAGAGGTTTCAACTAAACTTGTTTTAAAAAAGGTTTCTAATACTAAATAACAACTAGTAATGCCGTGATCAAATAGTGAATGCGAGGGGCGATAAGAGAATAAGTAACTGAAATCCATATGTGTAGGGATTAAAGAGGATTTCTTGCACAGTTCCTCATACTTGTGTCCACATTCCTCAATCAGTTCATTAAAATGTTTATTATTAAGATTATACAGGAGTTTATTCTGATCGTAGTTCAAAAAAAGGCTCTCTTTACAATTGGATAGCAATTCGTCATATTGTGCTTTTATGCGCAAGTAAATATTTGAGAGATCAACATGTGTAGTAGAATTATACTCTGACATAAAATTATCTACAACTGATGGATCGTTTATAAACAATAGTATTTGAGAGTATAAATCGCGCAAGTTGTTAGGAACAGGGGTTTTACAATCAGGTTTAAAATTGAAGTTCTGTATTTTATCTGTTACGTACTTTTTAAAATTATAAATATACGTTTTATAATATGATTCATCAGGAATGATGGCGCTTGTTGACAAATTAGTTGTTATGGTTTGATATATTTCAAATAAAAATTCAAAAAAGCTTGATTCGTCAGATACACCTGCGTAAGAAATGGTGGTTTGAGATAAAATGATATTAGTAGCATTCTTTATTTCGTTTGTGTACGGGGAAAGCGTCAACAAAGCCTTACATACTAATTGTTTGCATTCGTTTTGAGGATAAAAAACATCAAAACAACAATCTGTCCCAAACACTTCCTCTATGGATTTTCGGGTTGTTGCTCGGTTTGACAAACTTACTAAATGAATATATGCATGATCTTTATTATCATAATATCCATAGAATGTTTCTTTAGAACTGCTGTTCTGCACCTTGAAATATATTAAATTAAAATTTAAGGCCGAACTGAAGAAATCGAAAATTTTATAAGAAAAGATATTTTCAAGCCGTATGAGATTATCACAAGAAAGACCAAGATTATTTAATGCGGAAATTTCTTGCTCCGAAAAAAACTCAGTCAAAGACTTGTTGGATGAATCGGATATAATTTGTAATCCGATAAGAAAAAGTAACTCATATTTAGTATATTCCTCAATAATCAGTTCAGATACAGAGTTGAACATATCTGTGGTAACTGTGTTGGCACTTTTGAGATTTCCAAGATTATCAGTTAATAATTCAAGAGGATATCCTATGTCGTGATTTAATGAAAATAATTTCCAAGTCTCTAAAAATGCCAAAAAAGCATTATTGTTTTCTGCATGAGAAAAAACACCGTGAAAATCTTTGCTTTTAAAATAAGAGTGTAATTGATAATTAAAAATACGGAATTCGAAAAACAAATAGATTCCTAACAAATAAGTGTTTACAGAATGAACGGAATGATCCCTTGGAGTATATTGCTGCTCTTTTTCAACAAGTTCTTTCTCTTCTAAATTAATAAGATTTTTATATAGATCAAATAAAATGGCATTATGTTTGCAAAAAAACATTCTTTTTATAATACGTTTAGCGTATAATACTTGTTCTTCTCGATTTTGTGCTAATAAAAAACTAACAAATAATTGAGGAGACGGAAAAATAGAGTCATAATATTGTCTAAACAAATTGCAATCAAATGTTACTTTCTTTTCGTAAAAAAAGGAGTTGAGAAGTTGCTTTTGAAAAGACATCATATTATCGCCTCCATTATTTTTTGTCGAGTCCGTAATGGATCATGTTGTTATATACAAGCCACCAAGCTACAGTTTCATTGAAAAATTTAGCACCTCTTTTTTGAAATTTATTTCGGAGATACTGGTTGTTTCTTGAATCGAATGAGTAGTAGTTGGCAAATTCACTGTTTTCATCTGTGCATTTTTTAAAAATCATGGGAGATATGTGTGCGGGAAGTGCCGAAAAATAGAATGTACGAATTACAATCTTAAGGAACAAAAGAGCAACCCGGTATTTATTGATTTCTTCCTGGTTAAAAGATCTCTTGAAACTAAGCAATTCTTTTTTTGCATCTTTATATATAATCCTAAAATACTTGCCAAATTTTCGGTTTGAGTTTCCTTTTAATTTGGCAGAATATTTTCTTCGCACAGAACAAGTCTTTTTGCATGCAGCCGGATCAAAATAGTATGAAAAAATACATTGAATGGCGTTAACGCAACTAGCATATTTTCCTTGTGCAAGCAAATCGTATATGAAGGTCGGAATTTGTGAAATAGAAGGGCTGTAAGAAACATTGTTAATCAAGGATCTAAAATCCGAAGCTACTATACCTTTAAATGACTCTTTGGCGTTTTTTGCAAAATGACTATCATAAGGGTTACTGTTGAAATTGTTCTTATTAGCGATATAGTTATCATCCTGTTCAAAAGCATTTGAACAAGCAGAAATAGTTTTCACTTTTTCTTCCTCCTTGATGATTATCTATTTATGAATAAGCGATGTGTTAGAAACTTCTATTCTTTGGGAACACTTTCCTTTATATTACAATTTAACATTTTCTTGAACTGTTGTCAATAAAAATACATAATAATCCATATATTTTTGCGGAATATTGTGTTTTTTGTAAAACAACATATTGTTATCACTTTAAATACATTGAGTAAGTTGAGTGAATGGTATAGGTAATAAAATGATTATACGCAAAAAGGCGTGGAACATTGAACTGCTCCACGCCTTTTTGTTATTCTGTTTCGTCTATACAATCAATGCAAAAGTTAGATATCATGAATTCGTGAGGAGGTTGTTTTCTGTCCGTATCTAGGACATATATCTTCAGTACCATTTAAAACAGCACATTTTGTGCATATATTCCATAATAGTTAAAATAAGGAATGGTTGTATATCTGCCAATCACTTTTTGTCATTCATTAATATACAATCATGTTTTATTCGTCCGCTATATCATTCCGAAATGCTCCAATGCCGCTACAATGGCGGCTTCTTTTTCGGGTGGACAGTGGGGTTGTCTTGCATCATCGGATTTTGGCTTGTTGTAGCACTCGCGCTCGATGATGCCGTATTTCTGTTTCACTTGGGCGATGTTGAGCGTGGTGACCTTCAAACCGCTGTGTTTCAGTACATAGTCTTTAATCTCCTGATAAGTCGCCTTTTTCTCGGCGGCGGTCAGATCAAGATCCTCGACATCGAGTTCGATGTCGATATGTTCACGCGTGCAAAGTTTGGACAAAAGTGCGACCGTTTCACAATGGCTTGTCCGCGGGAACATATCCACGGGTGTCGCATCGGTGGTGATGTAACCGCATTCCGCAAATACAGCGCAGTCGCGCGCGAGTGTTGCGGGATCGCACGATACATACACCACGCGCTCGGGTGCCATTCGCGCCACCGTTTCGATAAGCGCGCGGTCACAGCCCTTGCGCGGCGGATCGACGATCACGACGGTGGGGCGGATGCCTTCTTTTTCAAGCTGTGTTGCCGCTTTGGCAGCATCCGCACAGATGAATCGCGCGTTATCAATGCCGTTTTCGGCGGCGTTGCGCTTGGCATCCTCCACAGCAGGTGCGACGATCTCGACACCGATCAGGGTCTTGACGCGGTGCGCCATCGACAAACCGATCGTACCTGTGCCGCAATACAGATCCAGCAGGATATCGTCCGCTTTCAACGCGGCGGCATCCGCGGCGGCACCGTACAGGCGCTCTGCCTGATCGCGGTTGACCTGATAGAACGAGCGGGGCGAGAGACGGAACTGCAGTCCGCACAGCTCGTCGGTAATGTGCGTCTCACCCCACAGCGCAAAGGTGTCATCCCCAAGGATCACATTGGTGTCGCGGCGGTTGATGTTGACGCACACGCTGGTGATATTGTCAAACGGCTTGAGCAGTTCCAGCAAAAGCGGCACATTCGGCAGCTTGCCGCTGGTGCAAACTAAGCACACCATCAGTTGATCGGTCTTTGCCGCCTGTCGCAGATAGATGTGTCGCACCAGTCCGGTTTTGGTGACCTCATCATACGGCGTTGCGCCGCTTTGCGTCATCCAGTCTGCCACGGCGTCGAGTATATGTCCGAATACGGTCGGTTGCAGAGCACAGTAGCGCTGTTCGATCACGCGGTGACTGCGCGGTGCAAAAAAACCGATAACGGGCGCGCTTGCATCGCCCGTGACGGGGTATTGCGCTTTGTTGCGATAGCCGCTTTCGGCGGGCGAGGGCAGGATGGGGTGGAAGGTCGGTGACAACCCCGCAAGGCGCGCAAACGCATCTTTGACGCGTTGCTCCTTGTAGCGAAGTTCCGCATCGTAGCTTACATGACGGTACACACAACCGCCGCACTTGCCGTACACCGCGCATCCTACATCCTCACAGCGGTCGTCAGAGGGGACAAGAAGCTCCTCAACGATGCCGTAAGCAAAGCGCTTTTCCACCTTGGCAATGCGGCAACGGATGCGGTCGCCGACAGCGGTTTTGGCTACGAAAACCGCCATGCCGTCCTCGGTGCGTCCGACACCGTTTCCTTCGGCGGTCATCCCCGTGATCTCGAGTTCGACGATCTGGTTTTTTTGCAATGTCATAGTTATGCCCCTCGCATTTCATAATTACCTATATAGTAACAGAAAACGAAGGAGATTGCAACTTGCATTTTTCACACGAAACGGCTATAATATCCACATTACCAATGAAAAGAGGAATCCTTTTGAAAGAAAAACTGTTGCGCCTTTGGACGCTGTTTGCCGTCTTTTTCAAAATCGGCGCTTTCACCTTCGGCGGCGGCTATGCGATGATCCCGCTGATCGAACGCGAGATCGTGGAAAACAAAAAATGGATCACATCGCAGGATATGCTGGATATCATCGCGATCGCCGAATCCACCCCCGGCCCGATCGCGATCAACAGCGCCACCTTTGTCGGTTACAAAACCGCAGGTGTGTTCGGTGCGGCGTGTGCAACCCTCGGCGTGGTGTTGCCGTCGTTTATCATTATCTCCGTGATCTCCTATGTGCTGGCGGAGTTTCGTGAACTCAAACCCGTACAGTTTGCGTTCAACGGCATCCGCGCGGGCGTGCTCGCCATGATCATCAAGGCGCTGTGGTCGATGTATAAAAAATGCCCCAAATCGCCTGTGGCGTATGTGATTATGACGCTGTCCTTTGTGATTGCCGCATTTACCGATCTCAATGTCATTTTCATCATCATCGGTGCGGCATTGACAGGCATTGTCACCTCTCTTGTGATGGCAAGGAGGGCTGAAAAATGATCTTTTTGGAACTGTTTTATACATTCTTCACCATCGGTCTGTTCACCTTTGGCGGTGGCTATGCGATGTTGCCGCTCATTCAGGAGCGCGTGGTGTCGAACGGCTGGATGGAAGTCTCGCAGATCATGGATTTCATCGCTGTCAGCGAAAGCACGCCCGGCCCGTTTGCCATCAACATCGCCACCTATGTCGGCACGGAGATGGGCGGCGTGCTCGGTGCGATGTGCGCCACCCTCGGCGTCGTGATGCCGTCGTTTATCATCATCCTGATTGTGGCGCGGTGCTATGAAAAATTCAAAACCAGCCGCACGGTGGCGGGGGCGATGACGGGTCTGCGTCCTGTTGTGATCGGACTCATCGGCTCGGCGGTGCTGTCTATGGCGCTGGAAGTGTTCTTCTCGGCAGGTGTCACGCTTGCCGCGCTGACGGGTTATTGGTTTATCGTCTCGCTGATCATTGCGGCAATCGCGCTTGTGCTGGTGTTTAAACTCAAAGCGCATCCCATTGTGGTGATCCTGTTGTCCGCCGCTTTCGGCATCGCCGCAGGCTATCTCGAACCGCTGATTATGGGATGACCGCATTGCATCCACCGCGGTAATCTCATGGCTTCACCGTAGGGCGCGCAGCTCTCTGCGCACCGGATGTCGTTGCCCCCTCTTTGAGGGGGATGCCGACAACCTGCCACTTATTCAGAAAGGAAGTGTCCCCGATGCGCCGTTTGCTGTGTGTGCTGATCATGGCGGCTATGTGTGTCTGCACGACCGCCTGTACAGAGGAAACCGTCGCAGGCGTGTGGTCGGCGCTCGAACCCTTGGACTATTATTTTGAGCTGTCCGAGGACGGCTCTTGTATGATGTTTGACGAGAACGACGAATGGGTTTCCTCGGGAACTTACACCGGTTCTGAGGATCACATCGCATTTCACACCGACACGGGTGATTTTGTGTGGGTGTGGGATGAAGACAGCGAATCGATGGTGTTTGAAGCAGGAGAGGGCACATTCCATTTCCGCAGACAAGAATAAATTTCATACTCTTTCAAAGCGCTCGTGAAGTTTCTCGAGCGCTTTTTTCTCAATGCGCGACACATAGCTGCGGGAGATGCCGAGCATCTTCGCCACCTCGCGTTGTGCCATCCCGTCTCCTTTAAGTCCGTAGCGCCACTCGATGACCTCGCGCTCGCGGTCGTCGAGCACCTCGTATAAATACCGTCGGAGTTTTTCACTGTTGACCTTCAGCTCCAGATCCTCCGCCAGCGTATCGTCGTCGGCGATGACATCCAGCAACGACAGCGGATGCCCGTCTTTGTCGGTGTCGATCGGCTCGGACAGCGACACATCCTGTGCCCGCTTCTTGTTGGCACGCAGAAACATCAATATCTCGTTTTCAATGCACCGCGAGGCATAGGTCGCCAGCCGCGCTCCCTTGGTGTGGTCAAAGGTACCGACCGCTTTGATCAGCCCGATCGTGCCGATGGAAATGAGATCGTCCTGCTCCTGTGTGATGTTCTGATATTTCTTGACGATGTGTGCCACCAGCCGCAGATTGTGTTCGATCAGCAGGGAACGCGCCTGCTGATCACCGCGCTCGTGAAAGCGCACAAGAGCGTCCCGTTCCTGCTCGGCGGTGAGCGGGCGAGGGAAAGAACCGGGGTTCATCAGATGCAGCGCAAAAAACACCATATGGGACAGCAGTTCCAATAACGAGGCAAACATAACAGCATCACTCCTTTTGTGCTTCACTATATGTGACGGGACAAATGGTATATGTTTTCAAATTTGTAAAAAAAGTTTCAAAAAACACTTGCATTTTACGCAAAGTAGTGGTATACTTTATCGGCAAAACGCACGCAGAGCGAAAAGGGCGGTCGGTGCCGCGATATTCGGTGACCGTTCACCACGCCTGCGGAGGCTACAACCAAGGAGGAAATAAACTATGGCAGTCGTATCCATGAAACAGCTTCTGGAAGCCGGTGTCCACTTTGGCCACCAGACCCGTCGCTGGAACCCCAAAATGGCTCCGTACATCTTCACGGACCGCAACGGTATCTACATCATTGACCTGCAGAAGACCGTCCGCAAGCTCGAGGACGCGTACATGTTCGTGCGTGATCTCTCCGCTAAGGGCGAGACTGTTCTGTTCGTCGGTACCAAGAAGCAGGCTCAGGAGTCTGTGAAGGAAGAAGCAGAGCGCGCAGGTGCATACTATGTTAACGCTCGTTGGCTCGGCGGTATGATGACCAACTTCCGCACAATTCGTCGCAGAATTGATGGTCTTAATCAGCTTCACAAAATGGAAGAGGATGGAACATTCGAGCTTCTTCCCAAGAAAGAAGTTATTAAACTTCGTGGTGAAATCGAACGCCTCGAGAAATTCCTCGGTGCTATT
>JAZRTC010000079.1:0-27984 GCA_045651865.1 Acutalibacteraceae bacterium | reverse complement strand
CCATGGTGGAGGACGTGCTGCTGGACACCGCCGGCTACGCCACCGGCTGGCTGGTGATCACCGGCGTGGTGATGTTGTGGCGATTTTGCCGCAAAAAAGGCTTGCATTTTCGTCAAAGCCGTGATACAATAGGCAAGTAAATTTCACACGCCGGTGTGATGGAATTGGCAGACGTAGTGGACTCAAAATCCACCGGTGGCGACACCGTGCCGGTTCGAGTCCGGCCACCGGCACCAAAGAAAAAGGCACTCCGTAAGGGGTGCCTTTTTCTTTTGGTTTTGCGTGGTCATGGACGAGAGGCGGTGGTGAGATAAGTGAGGCTCCAAATCTTTGATTTGGCTAGCCGAACTTATGCACGCGAGGCGAAGCCGAGTCGCTGTCCGGCCACCGGCACCAAAAGAGCAGATACCCCGTTGGGGTGTCTGCTCTTTTCTTGTCTGTGCTCATAGATAAGAAGCGGTGGTGAGATAAGTGGCGCCCCGAGAAGCCGAGTGGATGCGGCTTCACCAAAAGCAAGTGCCGCCACAAACAAATAATAGAGGTGCCGCAAATACGACACCTCTATTACTATTACCATCTTAAGTGATCACTCACTTACAATACCAATTACTTAAGAGTCTTAAGCAGAATCAAGCGGGCATCCGCTGTGTTGATGTCGCCATCGTTGTCGACATCCGCCGCCAAACTCTGCGTGTAGGTCAGACCGCCCGAACCCAATGCATAGATCAGCAGGACACGCGCATCCGCCGTGGAAACAGCGCCGTCGCCGCTGACATCGTATTTCAGATTCACGGGAGATGGGATCTTCTGCACCACATCAAGAGCATGCAAGATCACTTCGGAACCTGCATCGCCGACATTGAACACACGAATCTTGGAGATCATAACCTGACCGTTGCTCGCCGCGGATGCAGGGATGATGTCGCTGAGTTTGATATAACCCGCAAAGGTTTTGCCGTTACCGACGAGATCATCGCCTTTGAGCGTGACGCCCTTCATATACTTTTGCAGTTGATAGGTATTACCGTCGCTCAGGGTAATCATAATGCTGGTGTAACCGTCAACCGTAATGTTGTAATAAATGGAATCGTCAAGCGACGCATACACACTGCACGCGCTATCCACAGCAGGATAATTGCCGGTGGTGTTCACAAGCACATCGCCGCGGGAATCACGGATGACATCGATATTCATCTTGTCGGTGATATTTTTCCATTTTGCCGCATACGGAGGCAACAGCGAGGTGTGATAATTCGCCGTTTCCGTGGTGCCGCCGGAAGCAGAAACCTGCACAGCGATCAGTTCGGAGATCAGGTAGTAAGGTTTGCCGCTCTTCGTGGTATCTTTGTAACGGAGATAGCCGTAAGCGGTACCCGTGCCCGATGCCGTGACCTTGCCGTTGCTATAAGTGAAGGTGATCGCGGAACCACCTGTACGGACAAATTCACAGCCCAAAATATCATGACCGAGAGATGTCTCGCAAAGCGCCTGCAATGTCGTTGCCTGTCCCTCTTTCAGACGATAGCGGGCGCCTGCCTGAATGCTACGGACATAACCGTCGTCATATTCCAGATGATCGGTGGCAAGGCCCTGGAGACCCTTGGTAAAGGATGTATCAAACCGAGCCTGAGACGCATGGGTAAACGGACGATACTGGAAGCCGCGCACCGACGCTTTTTCAATCATATTGCTGACGATGGTCGTATCGTCTGTGTAAAGCACGGTAATGTTCGGGTTGAACGAGAAGTTATACGGCAAGCAGCATGATTTCGCCCAATTGAGTACCGCTTCCGCCGTGGTGTATTTTTCATTGTAGTTGGCAAGCAAGCCGACCGATACGCCGGGGAGTGCTTCACGAAGCGCCGCCGCCTGGCCCGCACTGAACGAAATGCTGACCACCTGATGCTCCATACCCATTTCCTTGATATCTCTTGCTACCAAGGGAATCAGTGCCGAATCCCAGTTTTTAAGTTCCACATTACCGACGATATCGGTGCCTTTGAGGAATTCCAGAAATTGCTTCAGGGTGGGAATCTTCTCGCTGAAGCCGCTCATGCAATCCACATTGTATGTCATGAGTTCCGCATAAGTAACATTTTCGACCTTTTTGGTTGTGTCTTCACAATCGGTCAACGAATAGAGATATTCGTCATGGTAGACCACCACGACACCGTCAATGGTCTGGCGGACATCCATCTCGATGAAGTCCGCACCGTATTCCGCCGCTGCATAGAATGCCGGCATGGTATTCTGGGGAGTTGCCGCACTGTAGCCGCGGTGCGCTTGTATAAAGGGTTCACGCACAACCACGGGCGTGCCCGTGTTGAAGCTTTCGATCACATAAATCGCTCCGCCGTGGTCGGTGGAGACAAGGCCGTTGACGCCTTTATAGATGTTATCATAAACTTCAGAAGCCGGCATGTCGTCGTCGATAACCCACACATTCATATAACGCTTCTGCATGTAGCTGACATCCGATTTCGACACATAATCCGCGTCCACCAGGATAATCTTGCCCTGTGCTGTGTTGGTGTCGATCACCATCGAAGCAAGATCCGCCTTCGTCGCCGTCGAAGTCAGCTTCTTGTACAGCACGCCGTACAGGTTCAGCATCTTGCCGCGGGCATATTTAAGGACATTCATATCCTCCGCAACAAGGAACGCGTCCTGAAGCGAGACTTGGCTGACATACGATGCCAACGCATCCGCCGTGGCGTTATCCTGAATGTAGAGCGCGGGGATAATCTTGCCACCCATCATCGACAGCGCTTCGTCGAGCGTGGCGATTTTCGTCTTGCCATCGGGCGTCAAGATGTTCATATTTTTATCAATATGAAAAATTGCCGCTGTGGGGGTTTTGGTGGAAGTCAGTTTGCCGTATACCGTGCTGTCGGTCACATGCGTGACAACCGCAGGAGCCGCCGACAGATCCGTCTTCGGAATATAGGTGTCATACAGCGCCGGTTGCGTCGTTACAGACGCTTGTGCTAAAGACAGTCCGCATACCACTGTCATGGAAAGCACCAGTGTTAACACCAATACCCAAATTACAGACTTTGTGATCGTTCTTTTCAAAGCCATTGCCTCCCTATTGTACGAAATACAGGAACAACATGATCAATCGTTTGCAATACCCCACAATCCATCATGTATATCCATTCATATCGTATCTCATTCATAGGCAAAAGTCAACGGTGGATTTTGAAAGCTTCCAAAACCTTTTGTGCATTATCCACCCTGCACATGAATCCAATAATATTCCATTGGAGATATCTGTTCGCGTTTTGCCAGAAACGATACGATCTTCTGAAACAGCTTGTATTGAAGAAAGGCGGTATCTTTGTTATAGGGTTGGTTCAAAAATGTTTTGGTATCCTTCAGAAGAAAGAAATCCAGTTGTGCCTTCTCCGTTTCATTAAGCGCCGTCCGATCCGTCGCGTTCAACTGTTCCCATACACAATCCAGCATTTTCCTGCTCATAGGGCAATGAAACGCCGACAACCGCTCGGCATACTCCGGATTACGATAACAACCGAGATATAAATATTTTGCAGTCGCGTTGATAAGAGCATGAATATGCGGGAATGTGAGCTCCGGCACATAGGAACGCTTGGCGACGGTTTCGATCTTGTCAACCGTATTCTGAAAATCGTTCATCGTGACCGTGCCATCCAGCACCGTATCCAGATAACCGCGTACAAGCCGCTCGATGTCACGGTTGTTTTTGATCAACCTCGTGATTCCCGACAATTCCCTGAAACAAAACAGCGAATCGCTGAAGGCACGATTATAAGCAAAGCGAAACAACACATCATCCAACATCATGCCAAAACATCCTTTCCGAATCGATTACACCTATAATTTACCATGCACAATGTACTATATTTGGTGCACGCCCTCCCTCTCCGCTGCATTTTACGAAAAACATGTGCTTTTTGAAGAAAATTGTCGGATAAGTCTTGATTTTTTTAAGTTTTGTAGTAAGATGTGTATTTGGCAGTTATACTATATTATATGAAAAGAGTGTGCGATATGGAAAACACCGTTAAAAAAAGCGGTGGCTGGCGTACCAATAAATGGGTCCGCGCCGCCATCCCGGCACTGCTGCTGCACTGCAGTATCGGTACTGTCTATTGCTGGTCGATCTTCAGCCAGAACATCGCCGACTACATCGGCTTCTCCAAAGGCGCCACGGAATGGGCGTTCAGCTTTGCGATCTTCTTCCTCGGTATGTCCGCGGCATTTCTCGGCAACATCGTGGAAAAGGATATCCACAAATCGTCCCTGATCGCGTCCATCTGCTTTGCCGTGGGTATGGCTGGCACGGGCGGCTTCATCTACTACGGCGGCATGCACAAGGGCAGCCCCGTGGCACTGATCGGCATTTACATCTGCTACGGCCTGATCATGGGCATCGGTCTGGGCACGGGTTATCTCTCGCCCGTCAAAACCCTGATGCTGTGGTTCAAGGATAAAAAAGGTCTGGCAACGGGTCTTGCCGTTGCGGGCTTCGGCGCGGCAAAAGCGATCGCCAGCCCCATTATGGAAAGTATGCTCGGCGGCCTTGGTGAAGGCGGCATCTACAAGATGTTCCTGATCCTTGCCTGCGTGTACTTCGTGATGATGTTCGTGGGTCATCTGCTCCTCAAGAAACCCGACGACTGGCATGAGCCGACGAATGCAACCGAGAAGAAGAGCATCCTGTCGGTGCTGAAAACGCGTCCGCTGACCAACTACATCGGCATCTGGCTGATGTTCTACATCAACATCACCTGCGGTCTGATGCTCATTTCGCAGGAGAAATCCATCGTCAAGTGCATTGGCCTTGCGAGCGCTGTGGGCATCGTGTCCACCATTTCTGCCATCTTCAATGCAGGCGGCCGCCTCGGCTTCTCGGCACTGGGCGATAAGATGAAGGACCGCAACACGATTTACAAGATCATTTTTGCGCTGTCCATTACGCTGACCGCCGTGACCGTGATCACAGGCGGTATCGCCAACGGTGCCAACAGCATCGTTGCAACGGCTCTTGTGCTGGTGCTGATCATGGTGGTCAACGCGGGTTACGGCGGCGGCTTCTCCAATGTGCCGACCCTGCTGTCCGACCATTACGGTATGTCCAACATCAGCGCCATCCACGGCATCACGCTGTCGGCGTGGGCGTTTGCAGGTCTGACGGGCAACCAGCTCGCGTCCTGGATCGTCAAGAACTTCGGCGAAACCGTGGAAGTCGGCGGCAATATGGTCAACCCCGTCGGCTATCAGACGGTGCTGTATGTCGCACTCGGTCTGTATGTGGTCGCGATGCTGTTGAGCGTGATCTTTGTGAAACCTGTTAAGAAATAAGCGGCTACAAAACGCTCCGTTCCCGAAAAGGAACGGAGCGTTTTTCTTTATCTGCGAGTATTAAAATCCGCCTCAATCCCGTCCCCTACACTCCTGCAAATTTTAAAAAAAAACGGCCGTTGCTCATAAAAAGCAAGGGGCGGTTTTATCATTTCATTATTGTGCAATCGCAGCCTTGAGTGCGTCAACCTTATCGGTCTTTTCCCACATCACATCAAGATCCTCACGACCCATGTGACCGTAAGCGGCAACATCACGATACTGCGGACGACGCAGTTTAAGCGTATCAATGATCGCGGCGGGGCGGAAATCGAACACCTTTTTGACCGCCTGCGTGATCACATCGTCGGACACAATGCCCGTGCCCTCGGTATCCACAAACACCGACACAGGCTCCGCCACGCCGATGGCATACGCAAGCTGCAGCTCACAGCGCTTGGCAAGACCCGCGGCAACAACATTCTTCGCCGCATAACGCGCCATATACGCCGCCGAGCGATCCACTTTCGTCGGGTCTTTGCCCGAGAACGCGCCGCCGCCGTGTGCCGCACGGCCGCCGTAGGTGTCAACAATGATCTTACGACCCGTCAAGCCGCTGTCACCCTGCGGCCCGCCGATAACAAAGCGCCCTGTCGGGTTAACAAAAATCTTCGTGTTGTCATCGAGAAGCTCCGCGGGAACGATCGGGCGGATGACCTGCTCGATCAGGTCGCGGCGGATGGTCTCGAGTTCCACGGCTTCGTCGTGCTGGGTGGACACAACCACCGTCTCGACACGCATTGCCTTGCCGTCTTCATACTCCACCGTCACCTGTGTTTTGCCGTCGGGACGCAGATAGGACAGCGTGCCATCCTTGCGCACTGCCGTCAGGCGAAGTGCCAGCGCGTGAGACAGCGAGATGGTCAGCGGCATCAGCTCGGGCGTTTCGTCGCACGCATAGCCGAACATCATACCCTGATCGCCCGCACCCGTCACATCATAAGGATCCGCGTCGGTGCCGCGCACCGCCATTGCCTCGTTAACGCCCATCGCGATGTCGGGAGATTGCTCATCAAGACGCACCACCACTTCGCAGGTGTTGCCGTCAAAACCCTTATCGGTGCCGTCGTAGCCGATCTCCAGCGCGGTTTTGCGCACGATCGCGGGGATGTCCACCTTTGCGGTGGTGGTGATCTCACCCATGACCATTACAATGCCTGTCGTCGCGCAGGTCTCACACGCCACATGAGCATTGGGATCCTGTGCCAGAATTTCATCCAGCACGGCATCGGAAATCTGGTCGCACACCTTGTCGGGATGTCCCTCGGTCACGGATTCGGAAGTAAAGAAATATCTTGCCATTATAAATCATTCCTTTCTTTCAGACAAAAACGCCGCTCGGCAAAACCGAACGGCGTTTAAAAAGCATCTCATCTTTCGGTTTTACCGCAGGATTTGGCACCTTACTTTTGAAAAAGCAGGTTGTCGGACATCACAGGGCCTGTTCCCTCCGTCACTCTTGATAAGGCGTATTCATTTTTAACAAGGATAGTATAGCATAAAATTCGCGTTTGTCAATGGGGAATTTTTAACCAATATTTCCGCCGAGGACGACGGTGAGTACAAGGCAGGTTGCCACAATCAATACCACTGCCGACACCGCGATGACAACGGTTTTAACATCCAGCTTATAAGACGACGGGCCGTGTTCCAGCACGCCGACGCGGCGAAGCGCCACCGTCAGCGGTTTATAAATGAGCAGCACTGCCGCCGCATTCATCACCGCTTTGCACGCGTTGAACGGCAACAGCAAGGTCGGAATCATCGCACCGACTTCCGCCGTGGTCACACCCATATAAAACGGGGTGATCAGCAAATTTGCCGCCATCATCACCGCGATCATTGCCACGGCGGCGAACACCATTCCAAGCACCGCACCGGTCAGGTCGCGGCGGCGCTTGTACACCGCACCTGCCACCAGCGCAAAAGTCGCCGACGACAGAAAATTCATCAGCAGTCCGTAGAGTCCCGTATCACTGACAGTGACAAACTCGAGAAGTGCCACCAGCGCCGCCGACACCACGCCGTACACGGGGCCGTACAGCAACGCTGTCAGCGTCAGGATCGCGTCCTTAAGATCAAATGTGAGAAACATCACTTTGAAATGAATCAGAAACATCACAATATATGCCAGCGCACACAGCATCGCCGTGACGGTCATATTCCGGATTCGTGCCGATTTCATGTCAATCATCCTTTCCAAAAAAGCAAAAAGACCCTGTGGCAATTCCACAGGGCGTACCCATTTCGGGTGTATGTCTTCTTTCATCCGGACTGTAACCGTCGGTTTCGGAATTGCACCGAATCAACCATTGCTGGCTCGCGGACTGTACCGCCGGTGGGGACTTTCACCCCGCCCTGAAGTATTTGTTATCAGTATACGCATCAAATGCCGTTTTGTCAAGAAAGCGCCGCCAGATATTCCTCTTCCGTAAACGCGTTGTTGAGCACCTCACACAGCCGCGTTGTGGAAAGATAGGTTGGAAGCGACAACGCACGGCACAGCTGTTCGCGCTTTTTCTTGCTGTCCGCGCCGCCCATCAAGCCATCCTCAAACAGCCTTGTCGGCGTCATGTAACTCTCGTGCACGCGATCATCCTCGGTCACGCCTGCGGTTTTGAGCGCTTGCAAAATCATCTCGTCGCTCACACCCTCTACACCGAGCAAGCCTTCTTTCGATGCGGTGCGCTTGCGCTTCTCCTTGCCCTCGCACGGGGTAATGTACGCGTGCCGGAGCTGTTCTTTGGGAATCAACGAACTGATATGATCACGGATGACAAAACCTGCCGAGTCGCTGTCGGTCAGCACCACCAGTCCCCGCGTCTGCGCGAGGCGACGGAGCATGGCGATCTGCTCGTTGTCGTGAAAAATCCGAAAACCGTTGGTCTGCACGATCACGGTGTCCACAAGTTGTGACAGGCGGATGGTGTCGTAGCGTCCCTCCACCACGATCGCTTCGCGAATGGTCATCATCCCGCTCACCCCGCCTTGGCGATGAGGATAAGCCTTGCGACTGTTTCCTCCAGAATCAGGCGGTGTTGTTTTGCCGAGTTGCTTTTCATGCGCGTGTCCGCCTTGCCCAGCAGATCAAGGCTGTCGCGGATCGCCTGCAGTGACAGCGCACGGCAGTCGCGCGCCGCATTGCGCAGGCGGAACTCACGCCCGCGATAGCCGAACACCTCACCGAGTGCCGTCGCCTGTTCGCCGCCGATGGCGGCAACCTTGGCGCGGTAAAGATCCACATAGGTTTCCGACAGCACCGCCAGAATACGGATCGGCTCCTCACCGCAGGCAAACAGCGCCGCGATACAGTGATACGCCGCATCATACCGCTTTTGCAGCAGTGCTTTGGACAGCTCATACACCGATGCGTCCAGCTGACGCACCGCCACCTTATCAACAATGTCTGCCGTGATTTCGCCGTCGTTGCCGACGACCGCGCACAGCTTATCCAGTTCATTATTCAGCAAAAACAGATCGTTGCCGCATTGCTCAATCATCTTCATTGCCACAGGTCGCACAAGCGTTGCGCCGCGCTTTTGCGCGCCGCGCATCAGCAAGGACGCGATATCCGACGAGTCGCGGTGGTCAAAACAAAGCGACTCACCACGCTTGTCAATCTCTTTGAGAAACGCTTTCCACTTCGCGTTTTTCTTCATATCGGGCGAAAATGCCGTCACCGAAAACAACAGCACGCACGGCTGCTCCGCCTTGGCGAGAATCGCTTTCATGCGGTCGGTCACGGCGGCATTCGCCGCGCCCGCGTCATAATCTTTGACCCACACGCAGGTGTGCTCGCCCATCAGCGGCATCGCCTCCACCGCCGCCTCGAGTGCATCGAGCGACAGTGCCGTGCCGTCAAAAATGTGGCGGTTGAAATCCTCCATGCCGTCAGGCGGCACGGCGGTATCCGCGATCATCGCGGCGTAATGCGACACGAGATACGGCTCATCGCCGTACAGAAAATAGATCGGCGACAGCTCGCCGCTTTTCAGCGATGTTTTAAGATCCTTTTCCGTCACAGCCGTCGCCTCCTTTCTGATACAATAGCAACAGTATACCACACTCTGTTCATTCGCGCAAGGTGCTTCCCGCACGAAATTGCAATGCGCCACCCTCAATCGCACAGATCGCATCGGGTAACACCGTGCGGTAATACCCGATTTCATTGTACCCGCAACACACAATCGTCTGCTCCGCTTTCACACACCCGATCCCCGCCGGCATCGCCTGCAACAGCAACACATCCGCCTCGCGCCAATCGGACGGAAGCGTGCTCAGATCGGTGTCCTCATACGGCACGATGAGCATAGTCGTGTCCCCAAGCGTCAGCCGCCACACATCCTCACGGCGTTCGACGAATGCCGCATCCATATCGATGCCCTTTCCGCTTTCCAGCGGAATATAGTCCTGCGCATCGGGCAACGACAAAAAGGCGTCGGGGGATGCCTCTGTCAGCAAGGTTGTGATTTCCGAAGGTGCCGACGAGAGATCGACCGTTTGCCCGGACGGTTTGCCGAGCCACAGCACCCAATCGGGCGAGAAAATCCCCTCATCCCTTAACAACAAGCTCGCCTCTTTGAGTGCATCGCCGCTTGCCGTGACGATGACGCCGTTTGTCTGCCCCGTTTGCACGGTCACGGCTATCTCATCGGCAGGCGCCACTGCTATGCGTGATGTTCCGCGGGTGATACCGGCGGATATGCCGCTTCCGACCACAAGCACGACAAGCATCAACAGCATTGCACGAAGCAGTCCGCGTGCGCCGCGGCGGCAATACCCGATTACCAGCGCCGCAATCAGCATAAACAACCAGCAAACCACCCAATCCTCCGTAACAACCGACGAAAACGGGAAGTCCGCCAGCCGCACCGCATAGGCGGTCATCCACTCGCAAAGACGCTCGCAACCGAAAAAGACGGTATCGGACAACGGTTTGAACCACGCCGTCATCACGGAAAGGAAATTGCCCATCAGTAAGGCTTCCGCCAGCGGCATACACACGAGATTGCCCAGCAGAAACACCGTGGAGATACCGCCGAAATGCAAAGCCGAAAGCGGCATCGTGGCAAGCGAAGCGCAACATGTCACGCCGACCGCTGTGCTGACGGGTATCCAGAATTTCGCAATCGACGGCATCGCGGTTGCGCCACGCTTGGTGATGTCTTTGTCCCACACAGGCATAAACAGCAACAGCCCGAGCGTGGCGGCAAACGACAACTGCCAGCCGATATCGTACATACAAAACGGATCAATTGTCAGCATCGCCACAGCGGCAAAACCGAGAGAATTCAGTCCGTCGGGACGGCGGCGAAACAGATGCCCACACAGCATAATGGAGGTTGATACACCGGCACGCACGACCGATGCCACAAACCCGCACAGCGCGGTAAACAGTAAGATCGCCGCCATTGTCAGAAGCGCCCGTGTCCGCCGTGAACAGCGACACAACCCCAGCACCCAATACACCGCCGCCGTGATGAGTACCAGATGCGAACCCGACACCGCCAGCAGATGATACACGCCGCTGATACGGAATGCCGTCGCGGTTTCATAGGATATATTGGCGCAGTTGCCAAGCATCATGCCTTCGGAAAACGCCGCGCCTTCATAGCTCATGCGGCGGTAGAGCGTGTTGTGGATCTGTTCCCTGAGTGCATACACAAACCATTCATACCACCGCAGGTCGGCTTGCCCGTCCTCCCAGTAAAGCGAGCTGTCCGAGGTCGGCCACGCATATAAAAAGACACCGTTTGCTTTGGCGGCACTGCCGCTCTCGATTTCCTCATCATACGCCGCGACAAGCGCGATCTTTGCCGTGAGCAGATCGCCGCTTTTGGGAGCGATCTGCCGATACCCCGCCCAGAAGCAAAGGCGAAGCCCTTTCTCAAGCTCGCCGTCTTCCACGCGGACGATATACCCGCCGGCGGAAGAAATCGCGCTTTCCACCCGCATCGTCACTGTCGCGGTGGTGCCTGCGAGTGCCAGTTGCGGACGGACGATGCACTCCAGACGCATAATGAATAACAGCGAACAAAGAATTACCGCCGCACCCACAAGCGCCGCCATGGACGGCAACAGCGGCACACGGCAAACCAACGAACATCCGAACAACAGGACAGCCGCCGCTGTCACCGTGACCATGCCGATGATCGGCGTCGTAAACGAGCAAAGAAGCACGGCTAAAAAAGAAGCGAGCCCGATGAACAGAAACGGTCGTTTCTTCATCAGACTCACCTCGGTTATTGTATTTCCTGTTCCAGTTCATCAAATTCAGGCGTGGAGAAAAATTCACCCAGTGTGATTTCCAAGCCATCGCATAGCTTTTTGATGGTGACAACTCCGGGGTTTTGACTCTCTCCGTTTAATATGCTTTTTATCGTCGCTTGCGGTACGGCGGCAAGATTGCTCAACCCGTTCGGGGTAATGCCGTGTTCTTTGCATAACTGCCGTATGCGCTTTGCAACCACTTCTCGTGTATTCATAGTTTTTGATCCTGTTCTTCAATCTTTGCGACATACTCTTTCAAGGCAAGCGTTATGAACTGAGATAGCGAGCGTTCATCCAGTTCCGCTAATCGCCTTGCTTTTTTCAGCAGATCACCATCCACCGTGATGCTGATTTTCTCTTTTAACGGTCGCATAAACACTCCCCTTCCTTTGAAGTGATTTCGTGTTCTCACGATTTATTGGATCTCTTGCTCCAACTCATTGAATTCGGAAGCGGAGAAAAAATCTTCCAGTGTGATTTCCAAGCCGTCGCATAGCTTTTTGATGGTCGTAATCGAGACATCTCTGCGTGTCGGATCCATCATACTGTATACCGTTGACGGTGTCACGCCCGATAAAGTCGCTAATTCATTAAACGCAATGCCCCGTTTGTCACACAATTCCTGAAAGCGTTTGCACACAGCATCCTTCACAGCCAATGTTCTCACCTCAAGGAATATTGTATGCCTATATTCGCTTCTGCGTATACGCAAGCGCGTAAACCTTCAAAATAAAAAGACGCTCGTAAGCGTCTTTCATGCGGCGTGAGCCCCTAAAGGAATTCCGAACGGGAGGGCGCGGAGGCCCTCCCCTACGATATTGCTGCGATGCGGCGCGCAGAGGGCTGCGCGCCCTACGATGTTGGCACAAGATTGATAGCAAACAACCTCGCCTCCCTCTTTGAGGGAGGTGGTTGAGCGTCAGCGAAACCGGAGGGAGTTTCGTACTTCGCAAGCCGGAACGGGACGGGAAACCCGTCCCCTACAAGGTTGCCGTAAAATATGCGGTGTGCGTTAGCCTCCCCTTGAAGCAAGGAGAGGTGGCGGCGAAGCCGATGGTGGGGATTTTGTCGCGCAAGCGACCGCGTTCAAAGGACGCGCGCCGACCCCTGCGAATGTTTGCACTCCCCCAGTCTCGCTTCGCTCGACAGCCCCCTCAAAGAGGAGGCCGAGATTTCCATCCGCGGAGCGGACACCGTTATTCGCTGTCCTTTTTCTCCCACGGGATGGCGCATAACGCCTCAGCAACAGGCTCACGCATCCACAGCTCGGGCGTGATGCGCAGCGTAAAACCGCACGCCGTATCTGCCGCCCACTCGTTCATCGGGGCGCGCGGCAGACCGTACATCGCCATAATCAGCATAATCACACCGCCATGGGTGCAAATGACCGCTTCGGTCTGCCCTTTCATCATCAGTTCGCGCACGACCGCTTCAAAGCTGTTTGCCACGCGCTCCTGAAATGCCTCGGGTGCTTCGCCGCCCGGCATCACGGGATTTTCGCCCGACAGCCATTTGGAAAACGCGGGAGTCTGCTTGAGAGCGTCAAGGCTCTTGCCGTCCCACTCGCCGAAATCACATTCCGTGAGACCGTCGACAACCTCTGCTTTGCATCCGGGGTACAAGACCTCGAGCGTCTGGCGGCAACGCATCAGCGGACCCGTGAAATAGCGCGCGCCCGTCGGATATTCAAATACCTTTTTCTTTTCAATCAAATCGGCAAGCCCTTCTGCCGAGAGCGGCAGATCGGTTCTGCCGCCGATATACAGATGCTTTTCGTTTGCCTCGGTCATGCCGTGGCGGATCAGGTGGATTTTATAGGTTTTCAAAAAAATTCCTCCAGACACTTTACAAATACGATATTTTATACTATACTGTACGCGCTGTATATTTTAAGTTCACAAACAGGAGGGACGGTTTATGTCCACAACCTTTCCCCGCAAAATTACCATGCTACGCAAGGAGCGCGGTTTAAGCCAGAAGCAGGCCGCCGCCGAACTCGGTATTTCGCAGGCACTTCTTTCCCACTATGAAAAGGGCATCCGTGAATGCAAACTCGAATTTGTGGTGCGCGTCGCGGATTATTACAATGTATCGTGCGACTATCTGCTGGGACGCACGGCAGACACCTCGGGAACGACACTGTCATTGACCGATGCACCCGACAGTCTTGAAGGCACGGTCAACGCCACAGCAGGTGTCGATGCACTCCCCGTGCTTTCCAAAAAGCTGATTATCAACTCGCTGAACATCGTGTTTGATCTGCTGCAGAAATGCGACAACCGCGCCGTCAGCGCGGAGGCTTCGGCAATTCTGATGTTGTCGGTGTATTCGGTGTTCCGTCACCTGCACGCCGCCAACCCGAAAAACCAAAAAACGCTGTTTGCGCTGAATGAAGACCTGTTCCGCCCCGCGATCATCGCACAGCTGGTCAAAAATTCCGCGCGGTTGACCTCACTTTGCGCGGGCAAAAGCATCGGCGGACAGGAGCCGCTGCCCTCGGACAAAGCGCCGCTCATCCTCACCGATAATCTCAACCGTGAATACCCGCTGTTTGCGGGCAGTCTGTTCCATCTGCTGCAAAACGCAGAGGAACTTCTTGAAGAGATTTAATTCTTCTTCACAATGGTGTGGTCGGGGTCATTGCCGAGCGCAGGCACAAATGTGAGACCCGCAAACACAAACGCCAGCGCCACATACAGCAGTTTCGCGACGGGCAGGTCAATCGTGAAATCGAGCGAACCCATATCCCCTGCCATATAATAGGTGATAAACGCCACGCACGCCGCGTGAAGGATCGACGCGACATTCAGAAATACGCGATCACTTTTCGCGCCGAAGGACGCCGCCGCCACAAGCGCGGGCAGACCGAACACCAGCATTAACTGCGTAAACTGCGCGCTGAGCGAACCGTACAGCTCCCAGTTGTACAGCGGACTGCTGTCTGGATTGTAGACGGACGCATAAATCGCGCTGAACGCACCGAGCAACATAACCAGCAGCGGCACACCCAGCACGATGCCGCGCACAAGGTTGCGGAACGCGCGCGAGCTCGGCCACAAGAACGCGGCTGTCACACCGCCGACAAGACCGGCAATGCCGACCATAATCAGCAACAGCTGATCCACTGTTTCCATAATATGCAGTGCGCAGGAAAACACGATCTGCACGATGCTGACAATCAGCATCACACGGGCATATTTTTGCATCGGAGCGCGGTCTGCGCGCTCGCGACGGAATTTTTCTTCTGCCATAATGCAACACACTCCCTGAGTTTTTCTTCTATTATATCGGGTCTTGATGTGTTTTGCAAGTCTGTTCACAGAATATTGATAAAGGAGGCCGTTTTATGGCCATTCGTCTCGATCAGCTCGCCGCCAAACAGTTCGGTATCACCGAGCAGGAGGCCGCCGCCTACATCATGGAAGGGCGCGTGTATATGGGCTTTGTCCCTGCGGACAAGCCCGGCACCACCGTCAAGGACGATACGGTGCTGACACTGCGGGAAAAAGCCAAAAAATACGCGTCCCGCTCGGGATATAAGCTGGAAAAAGCACTCGACTGCTTTTCGCTGGATGTCACGGGACTTCAGGTATGCGACATCGGCGCCTCCAACGGCGGCTTCACCGATTGCCTGCTCCAACACGGCGCCGCCCATGTGTGGTCGGTGGATGTTGCCTACGGTATTCTGGAGTGGCATCTGCGCAACGACGAGCGTGTGACCGTGATGGAACGCACCAACGCCCGCCGCCTCACCGCTGAGATGCTCGGTGCGAAATGCGATATGGTGACGGCGGATGTCTCGTTCATCTCGCTGACCAAGCTCTTTACCGCGATGGACGATGTTCTCAAAGAGGACGGCATCTGCATGACGCTGATCAAACCGCAGTTTGAAGCGCCGCAAAAGGCGCTTGGGAAAAACGGCATCGTCAAAGACCGTGCCATTTTGCCGCCGCTGGTGCTCTCGATTGCCGATGCCGCCGCCGAACACCGTCTGTATCTGCAAGATTTGGATGTTTCCCCCATCCACGGACAAAACGGCAATGTGGAATACCTGGCGCTGTTCTCGCGCACGCCGACATTGACAAACGAGGAGCGCGAAGCACTCGCCGCCAGAACAATCGACTGGGAACCCGACGAAGGATAACCAAAAAGTCCCCGACACAGTCGGGGACTTTTGTGATTTCTATCGTTTTATCATAACATCTGCGCAAGCTTTACAGCACCTTCCGTTAAAAAGCGGATGTTTTCTTCGCGGTAAATGACATCTCGGTTTGTATGAATCCTATTCATATACAGCGTTCCGAAGAGCTTGGATTTCTTTAATGCCGCAACGCCGATGCCACATCTGAAAGACGCATTATCGGAAGGATAAAACGCGTTCCTTGTGACTTCGGCGGTAACATCCGGGGTGGAAGCGAACGCGTTTTCCAACAGCTGTACATAATGTTTAGTTGTTCTTTTCAGCGCAAACAGCATTGTTTCTCCATCGGAGACACAGTCAAAATTTATAACCAGCGTGGTTTTCTTAACAGCTTTGTGCTTGGAGGCAAATGACGAAGACCCGAAAAGGCCCGCTTCTTCAAGGTCAAACAAAACGAACGCGACTTTACTTTTCTGATCCTGAGGGAGTTCTTTCATGATATCAAGCACGGTTGTGACACCCGAGGTATTATCGTTGGCGGTATGCTTGTTTGCCGGACCGCCGAGCAATAACCAGATGAGAACTACAGCAATAATCTGCGGGCCAAACATGGACAGGAAATATTCAATCTCTTCGGGAATCGGAAGATACATCGCTGTAACCCCGCCGATAAAACCAAGAAGAAAGGCGATGCCAAAGAAAATTCCTACAATTAAAAACTGATACAGCAAATACATCAAAAAGTTCTTCGGCGTTATAAAGTTAGGGAACGGAAGGCGGGCGCAGGTATCGTAATGGGCCGTGTAGAGAACCTTTGCCGTGTCGGGGTTCCCGATCACGATATTGCGGACACCGAACGCACCTTTTTCAACCTTGACATTATATCCATAACTCTCCGCAAGTTGTTGCACATAGGCAATGAATGCCGTTTTCTGCTTTTTTGTTTTTCGAACTTGGTAAGTTTGAAATATATCTTTTGTTGTCCCGGTCATATCAAAACCTCTTTTTCAGATCCCCAGACGATCATTTATTTGTGTGAATAGAGCTTCGCCAGACCGCCTTCCGATGTCTCGCGGTAAAGATGCGAGAGGTCTTTGCCTGTCTGATACATCGTTTCCACGACCACATCAAACGAGACCTTGCGGCTGCTGTACAGGAAGTTCGCCAGACTCAGTGCATTGATCGCACGCATCGCGGCAACGGCATTGCGTTCGATGCACGGGATCTGCACCAGACCGCAAACGGGATCGCAGGTCAACCCGAGATGATGCTCCATTGCGACCTCTGCCGCGTATTCGATCTGGTCAATGCCCATCTCAAACAGCTCACAAAGTGCCGCCGAAGCCATGCTGCAAGCGGTGCCGATCTCCGCCTGACAGCCGCACTCCGCGCCGCTGACGGAAGCGTTGGTGCTGACGATTGTGCCGATCAGACCCGCCACGGCGAGTGCGCGCACCACATCCTCATCCGAGAAGCGGTTTTTGTCCTGCATATATTTCAGCACCGCCGGTACTACACCGCACGAACCGCAGGTCGGCGCTGTTACGATGATGCCGCAATCGGCATTTTGCTCACTGACCGCAAACGCATACGCGCATACAAGGCGGTTTTCCTTGGTCTGCGGACTTTCATCGATGTGCTTCTGATTAAACAGAAACTGTGCCTTTCGCTCGACATGGATGCCGCCGGGAATTTCACCCGCTTTGCCCAGTCCCTCCAGAATCGCATGTTGCATCGTTTTCCAGACATTCAGCAAAAACGGCTTGATATCGTCATCTTCGCGGGCGAACACATAGTCCGACAGGCGCAGGTTATGCGCCTTGCAATAGGCGGCGATCTCAGAGAAGTTTTTATGATGATAAACCTCCTCCGACGCGCACACCTCCTCACCGTCGGCAAGGATTTCTCCGCCGCCGATGCTGTAATAGCGTTGTCTGCCGAGCTCCTGATCACCGCGGTATGCCACAAAATCCACGGTGTTGGGGTGCTTGAGAGAGGTCGTTTCGGTATCAAACGCAATATCCATCGGAATGGGATCGAGCGCTTCTTTGATGGCGCGGTCTGTTCCGTGACCGATGCCCGTTTTCGCCAGCGACGCATACAGCGTCACCCGCACCGCATCCGCCTCGGGGTATGCCGCCTTGAAGCGCTGTGCCGCAAACGACGGCCCCATCGTATGAGAGCTGGACGGGCCGTAACCAATCTTAAATATCGTTTTGATTGACTTCATACTGTCACCTGTATTCCGCAAATATGGTATTTTCAGTGTAGCATATTTCAAAACGATTGTAAAGCGACATTGCGGATATTTGCATTGGCTGTGTACATACTATGCACAGATAAAACACAAAAGGAGTCGATTGCCGATGGAACTCACCGCCGCACAATACACCAAGCTTGCATCCAAAAGCGCCCCCAAATCTCCCGCTGTTGCCGACTGTGTCAAAGCGTTTCTTGTCGGCGGTGCCATCTGCACCGTCGGTCAGCTGATCATCTTCGGCGGCGAAGCGCTCGGTTTACAGGAACGGATGGCGAACATGCTGTGTACGGTCAGTCTGGTCGCGCTGAGCATTCTGCTGACAGGCTTCGGACTGTACAGCAAGCTCGCCAAGCATGCGGGCGCGGGAACACTTGTCCCGATCACAGGCTTTGCCAACGCCATCGCCGCGCCCGCCATTGAGTTTAAAACCGAGGGGCTTGTCCTCGGACTCGCCGCACAGATGTTTGTCATTGCAGGGCCTGTTATCGTCTACGGCACGGTTGCCAGCGTGATTTACGGATTGATTTATTTGCTGATCGGGTTGATGTGAAAAATGAAAGGCTTGACCTGTACGGTCAAGCCTTTCGACATTTTTGCAAAAGAAACAGGGGTTAATAATTTCCCCATCCCCCGCCGGAAAGATCATCCTCTACATCCCGGACAAGTCTTTTTGCCTGATCTTCATCCGATTCATAAGGCTGTCCCGTATACTGCGCATAATATTCTTTTGCTTTTTCCTTGTAGTATAAGGATTTGCCGATGCTCGAATATTTCCAACCGTCGTAGGGTTCATGAGTCGCTTCTTCTTCGCGTCTTTTGCGCTCTCCATCGTCAACCGAAACCCAATACCGTTCTGCCTCATCCAACAGTTTTTCTCCTTTAGAACGGCTGTCGCAATAGGGTCGGATCAACAGTATGAACACGGTATGTAAAACAGCGTACATTGCATAAAAGATAACGCCGAAACTTCCGCAAATGAGAATCGTTTCGGTATGCTCTTCCGATTGAAATAAGACCGAAAGCGCCGCCGCAAAATTGCTGTTTTGATTGATGGCGGAACCTTCCTGATATAAAACAAACACGATAATGCAAAGCCCTGAAACGATTCCGCAAATTCGACGCCATAATCCCGATGTTTCATAATGTGTACCGCTATATGTTTCGGCGGTATTTTTCAAATACACATATAACTGTTTTGCTTGTTGCGCAGTATTTCCCTGTATGACGGGCTTTTTAACATTGATCACACAAGACAGCAAAAAATTCGCTATACTGCAAAAAACAAAGGGTGCTAAAACCAATAACAAAATCATCAACATGATTTTTACATGCAAGAGTTCGGTAAGGTTGCCCATCATCCCCCAAACGGCATCCCAAGATTTTTGAATGAACGGGAGAACATCAAACGCAATGCTTCTTTGCGGGTCATTGTATACAGCTGTATATAAAACACCTAAAAAGAGAATGGTGGCACACAAAGTAAACACGATGCTTCCGAACGGCAAAATAATTTTTCGCGTGTAAAACTTACATCGCAGCCTTCTGTTCCATGCACAGGCAACATTGACAGCTTCACAAAAGTTTTCATCGGTGATAGATGTATTCTTTTTCAACATAAAAACACCTCGTTTCCTTTTTATTATAACACAATGTTATGTTTATGCAAATATTTTCAAAATTCGAGGCTCTGCTAAAACAAAAACCGCTCATCCTTTATGGATGAGCTGTTTCTTTTATTGCTTTTTCTTGGATCACTTGATAGCAAGAGCCTCATACGCATCTAAAAACAAGGATTCATCGATTGATAGTCGGATTGTCAGTTCGGCATAATATATAGTCAATGCTGACATTGTAAAAGTCCGCAAGTCTTATGAGAGACTCTGTGGGAGGTAATCGTTCTCCCGTTTCAAACTTTGAAAGCAGCGCCTGTTCAATACCGGTTTTCATTTGTACGGCAATTTGCGTGTATCCCTTGCTTTTCCTTAATTGCCTCAGATTTGTCTTCACAACACCACCTCTGATGACATTATGTCATATTGTCACTTGACAAATATGACAATGCGTCATATAATGCAATTACTATCATATCCATGAGGAGGATGTTTTATGAAGAAAACTATTTTGTCAATCGTAATCGGCCTGGTGTGTGTTTGTCTTTCAATTTCGTTTGTGTCGTGCGGCACCGGTGATTCGGGCAACGATAACAGCAGTAGCTCCATCGACAAAACGATAACAAACGAGCGTGACGCTATTTATGCCGTGAAAAACTACTCGTTTGCAGGCACGAATTATGTGGAAAACAAAATCGCCGGTGAACTCGGTTTCAACAATTATTACGACCCGCAATACGGCACTACCGAAGCGGAACAAAATACCGATGGTTCGTGGACGGTTACTTTGAAAGGTACGATGAGTGGATATGTCGATGAATACCACGACGACTTTAAAACAAAGAAGTTTGAGGTTACCGCCAAGGTTACCGAAGAGGACGATATGCCCACCAGCGTCTATGTGCGGGAAGTGCGTTGATTTTTAACCATATTACCATAACAAAAAACACCTTTACACACTAGTGTAAAGGTGTTTTTTGTTATGGTTCTGTGCACAAAAGAGTCCCGCTTTTATCCTTATTGCTTTTTCTTGGACATCGCTTTCATACGCATCTCGTGCGAGAGGATGCGCTTGCGAAGGCGGATGCTCTTGGGTGTAACCTCCACGAGCTCGTCGTCGTTGATAAACTCGAGTGACTGCTCCAGCGACAAGGTGGTCGGCGGGGTCAGGCGAAGTGCCTCATCCGATCCCGACGCACGCATATTGGTGACATGCTTTTTCTTGCACACATTGACGGTGATGTCCTCGTTTTTCGGAGACTGACCGACGATCATACCCTCGTACACCGGCACACCCGCACCGACAAACATCTCGCCGCGATCCTGCGCGTTGTACAGACCGTAGGCGCTGGTCTCACCCGTCTCATAGCTGACAAGCGAACCCTGCATACGCTGGATGATCTCGCCCTTGAACGGCTCATAGCCGTCAAACACGCTGTTCATAATGCCGTTGCCGTTGGTATCGGTAAGGAATTGCTGACGGTAGCCCATCAGACCGCGGGCAGGGATGCGGAATTCCAGATGGCTCGTACCCGTGTCACGCGTACCCATATTGACAATCTCCGCCTTGCGCGAGCCGAGCTTTTCCATGACGGCACCGACATATATCTCGGGCACCTCGATCATCAACAGCTCCATCGGTTCCAGAACCACGCCGTCTTCTTCCTTATAGATCACGCGCGGATTGGACACCGCAAACTCATAGCCCTCGCGGCGCATCGTTTCGATCAGGATGGACAGGTGCAACTCACCGCGTCCCGACACCTCAAACGCATCGGTCGTATCGGTTTCGCGCACACGCATACTCACATTGGTCTGCACTTCCTTGAACAGGCGATCACGCAGGTTGCGGGAGGTAACAAACTTACCCTCTTTGCCTGCGAACGGGCTGTTGTTGACCATAAACAGCATCGAAATGGTCGGCTCGTCAATGCGGACAAACGGCAGTGCCTCGGGGCAATCGGGCGCGCACGCCGTCTCGCCGATGTTGATATCGGCAATGCCGCTCACGGCAATCAGGTCACCCACCGACGCGGTTTCGCACTCCACACGGCGCAGACCCTCAAACTGATACAACTTGCCGATGCGCGCGGGGGTGTTTTTGCCGTTTTCGCGGCAAAGCAGGATGCCCTGACCCGTTTTCACACTGCCGCGCTCCACACGGCCGACGCCGATGCGACCCGTGTATTCGTCGTAATCGATGTTGGAGAACAAAATCTGAAGCGGGCCGTCGGGATCACCCTCGGGCGCGGGGATATGCTCCAGAATTGCATCGGTCAGCGGCTTCATATCCCCCTCACGCACGGTGGGATCGAGCGACGCATAGCCATCGCGACCCGACGCATACACGACAGGGAAATCCAGCTGATCATCCGACGCGCCGAGCTCAATAAACAGATCGAGGATCTCGTCGATCACCTCATCGGGGCGCGCGCCGTCGCGGTCGATCTTGTTGATGACCACCAGCGGCTTTTTACCCAGACCGAGCGCTTTTTTGAGCACGAAGCGCGTCTGCGGCATACAGCCCTCGAACGCATCAACAAGCAGGAGAACGCCGTCCACCATCAGCAGGATGCGCTCCACCTCACCGCCGAAATCGGCGTGACCCGGGGTATCGACAATATTGATTTTCGTATCCCCCACCATAATGGCGGTGTTTTTTGCCAGAATCGTGATGCCGCGCTCGCGCTCGAGATCGCCCGAGTCCATCACGCGTTCCGCAACCTGCTCGTTGGCGCGGAAGATGTTGTTCTGACGCAACAGCTGATCCACCAGCGTGGTTTTGCCGTGGTCAACATGCGCGATAATTGCAATGTTTCTCAAATTGTTGATGGTTGCCATACTTTATATCCATCCTTTAGAGTTCTTCTTTTTTTACGGTAATTTCCAGCACACGCCGTGCATCGGTCTTGGTGACCGTGACGGACAAGCCATCCGCCGAGAAGGTGTCACCCTCCTGCGGAATGCGTCCGAGACACTCCATCACCCATCCGCTGACGGTGGTGATGTCCGACTCGGGATCGGTCTCAATCTCAAACAGCTCAGCCAGATCATCAATGGCAGCGGAACACACAATGCGATAGGATCCGTCCTCGAGCTTTTGCATCTCCTCGATGACCTCATCATGCTCATCCCAGATCTCGCCGACCAGTTCTTCGAGGATATCTTCCATCGTGACAATGCCAACGGTGCCGCCGTACTCATCGGCGATGACCGCCATGTGCGCCTTTTCGCGCTGAAGCAGACGAAGCAGATCGTAAATTTTCATTGAGCGCGTGATGTATACCGCGGGCTTGATGATGCTTTCAAGCGGTGCATCGGTCGTATAGATCTGTGCATAAAAATCCTTCAGATGGATGATGCCGACGATGTTGTCGATTGTATCGTCATACACCGGCAAGCGCGAATAGCCTGTCTGCGAAAACAGTTCTGCAATCGACTGTTTATCATCGGTCAGGTCAACCGCTTCCACATCCACGCGAGGTGTGAAAATATCCACCGCCTGCAGATCGTTGAATTCGATTGCACTGCGGATCAGCTCGCTTTCGCTCTCATCAATGCCGCCGTCCTGCTCCGCTTCCTCAACGATGGTGAGCAGTTCTTCTTCCGTGATCGACGGTGTATCGTCCGCACGGATGAGCTTGTTGAGCAGCTTTTTCCAAAGGGAAAACAGAAAGTTGACCGGGGTCAGCACCCACATCAGTACCCGCATGATCGGCGCCGAGAATGCCGCAAATTTTTCGGGGCTTTCCTTGGCAAGACTTTTCGGCGAGATCTCACCGAAAATCAGCACCGCTACCGTGATCACAACGGTCGCGACCGTCGGGCCTGATACCTCGTCAAGCAAGTTGATAAAGAACACCGTCGCGATCGAACTGACGCCGATATTCACAATGTTATTTCCGACCAGAATCGTGGAAAGAAGCTTGTCGAACTGTTCGGCAAGAGAAAGCACCAATGCCGCTCGTTTGTCGCCGTTTTCGGCGGCGTTTTTCACACGGATGCGGTTGAGCGAGGAAAACGCGGTCTCCGTTGCGGAAAAAAATGCCGACATAGCAATCAACGCTATAATCGCCACTATGATCCCGATACTGTCACTACTGTCCATAAGGCAGTCTGATCCTCCTTTTATGTTTCAAAAACAACATCAATAGCCGACGGGTTCGCCGACAAAAATGACTTTAATGCGGTCCTTGTGCCGTTGCTTTGCCGACACCAGATAGTTGCAGCAGATGCGCGCATCCGTCGCACAACCGAGCGTCATGCCACCCTCAACACCTGCGCAGGCACCCGTTTTGGCACAGTAGGTGTCGCAGGAAAGACGCTTGGCGTTTTTCGGTGCCGCCACTTTCTTGACAAGCTCCTGCGCAGCGGCGAGATCGGGTACCAGTTTCTGGACGCCGACCACCAGAATAACCGATTTCGGGCCAAAAGCAATCGCGGCAATGCGATTGGAGTTGCCATCCACATTATAAAGCTCACCGCGGAGTGTCACGGCGTTGGATGAGCAAAGATACGCGTCGGCAAAGAAGCTTTCCTGAAAAACCTTCGTGATCTCCTCGCGGGTCAGTCCCTCGGCATAGCGGTCGAGAAAACGGTAATCCCCGTTGCGAAGAAGATCCATAACGCCCGTTTCATCCAGTGTCACCGAACCGCCGACAGAAACGGTATCACCTTTGTTCAGCAAGGATGCCACCATCGCGGGAACTTCCTTTGCCGTCTCTACATAGTATGCCGCCATATTGTTGCGGACAAGCGCCGCCATAGCGGTTTTAACATTTGCAGGAATGTGTTGATCAACCAAGGTCCTGACCCTCCTCAAGCGCCGTCAGCAGATCGACGCGGCGCTGGTGGCGGCCGCCCTCAAATTCCGTGGTCAGCCAGGTCTCGGCGATCATGCGTGCAAGCTCGGGGCCGATCACGCGTGCGCCCATTGCAAGCACATTGCTGTCATTATGAAGGCGGGTGAGCTTGGCGGAATACGGCTCACTGCAAAGCGCGCAGCGAATACCCTTGACTTTGTTTGCCGCGATGGACACACCAATGCCCGTGCCGCAGATCACAATGCCGCGATCGCACTCGCCTGCCGCAACCGCCTTTGCCGCGCGGGCGGCAAATACGGGATAGTCACAGCTTGCCGTGGTATCGGTACCGAAATCGCGGTACGCAATGCCCATTTCGTCAAGCAGATCTTTTACCAGTTGTTTCATGTCGAGTGCGCTGTGATCGCACGCCAATGCTACTGTCATACTATATTACCTCCTTAGTGTAAATACACAACTATACAGCATACAGTATACAATATACCCTTGTTGATTGTCAACGGCATTTGTACGAACTTTCCGCTTATAAACACGCCGTTTTCTCTTGTTTTTCGACAAATTTTGTGGTATAGTATAAACAATAACCGATGAGGAGGTTTTCAATATGAGAGCGGACGGAAAACGCCTGAGAAATGTTGACCCGATGTATACAGTTGCCAACTACATTATGAGTGAACGCAACGATGCCATGAATATGATCACGCTGGATATTCCCGTAGCACCTATGCAGCAATACCTCAATCAATGCCGCAAGAACGGTAAAAAAATCAGCCACATGGCAATTTTGATTGCCGCTTACCTGCGCGCGATGGCACAATACCCCGAGCTCAACCGCTTTGTTGTCAACCGCAAGCCCTATGCCCGCAATGAGATTGCCGTGGCGATGGTGGTGCTCAAAAGCGGTAAGGACCACGAAGGTACGATGACAAAAATGTACTTCGAGCCCACCAACACCATCTTCGAGGTGCAGGATATCATCGATAAATTTGTCGAAGAAAACCGCCAGACACCCGAAAATAACAGCACCGAAAAGCTGATCAAGGTGCTTCTTTCCATCCCGGGTCTGTTGCCCGTCGGCATCGGTCTGTTCAAGTGGCTCGACAAACACGGTCTGCTCCCCAAAGCGATCATCGATGCTTCGCCGTTCCACAACAGCCTGTGCATCACCAATCTTGCTTCGATCCGCACCAATCACATCTATCACCATTGCTACAACTTCGGTACAACCAGCGTGTTTTTTGCGATGGGTAATCAGCGCGAAGTGCCCAAGCGTCAAGGTGACGAGGTCGTGTTTGAACGGTGTATGCCGATCGGTGTTGTGATGGACGAACGCATCGCCTCTGGCAGCTATTTTGCACTTGCCTTCCGCTATATGCAAAAATTCCTCAGTGATCCGTCGCTGCTGGAAACACCTCCTGCGGAAGTCCTGCCCGACCCGGCTCTTGTGAAATGATATTACATAAAAAAGCTCCTGCTGTGAAAACAGCAGGAGCTTTTTTATTTGTTTTTGTAATCCTCTATGATCTGCGTCAGGTGTGCAACAAATTCCACAGGCAATCCATTTGCATCCATCACATACTTATCATCTCTTCCGAGCAAATAATCTGTCGAGACACCAAACAGATCGGCAAGGCGTATCAACGCTTCGATCGATGGCTGAATATTCTCGTTCTCCCAATTGGATACTGTTTGCTTGGATACTCCCAGCTTCTTGGAAAGTTCCACCTGATTCCAGCCGAAAGCTGTCCGCAATTCATTGATCCGTTGCCCCAGCATAACAACACCTCACGAGTCCAATTTCACAATACTATTATCTCTTAAAACTTGACATTATATAAATACTATGGTATTGTAATATTGGACTTTGTGTAAAATTTCATAAACAAAATCGGATTTTATCATGAGCAAGGGGTGATTGTTATGTCAGGGACAACCGTTATCTGCGAAAACTGCGGTGCTATGTGCAACACCGATGACGGCTATTGCAAACATTGTTGGAAAAAGCTTGTCGGCGATACCGCCGAAGACGACCACATTTTGGATGGTATCGGTGAATCGGATTGGAAAAATTTTATCGAAAAAAACACCGACTATTATATGCCGATCTTCAAAAAACATGAAGGAAAAACAATCTTTGCCAGTATGAACTGGTCGGCGTTTTTCCTGCGCTACGAGTGGATGTTTTACCGTCGGATGTACAAAGCAGCCGCTATCTTTTATTTGCTGACATTTGTATTGATGGCGGTACTGATGTTTATGTACGCTATACCCTATACCGATGATATCCAATCATTACAGGAGACCGTCACCGCCTATAACGAATACATTGACGCAGGCGGTGAAAATGTCATATACTCCGAGGATAACAACTCCTACACACCTAAAATCGTCAAAGAAGCAAAGAAAGCACGCTCTGAACTCAATGACATTGCTACAAAAATCGAATTGCGTGCCATACTATCAACGCTTGTGATGCAACCGTTACTTATGGGACTGTTCGGCAATGCCGTATATAAGTCTTACATCAAAAAACACATTCACGACCCAGACGGCGGCGGTGCATCTATCGCCTCTTACCTCGTCGGTGTGATCGGCGCAAACGCCATTGAATATGTGTTGGGTTTCCTCCTCGCGGGTGCGATCGTGATGATAGGAGTTTAATTCATAATAAAACAGCTGTTTGTTGAATACACAAACAGCTGTTTTTCATTCATCAATGGGCAAAAGCAACCCAATGCAGCACTGTGTTTTCGCAAGAAACCGATCGTCATAAGTCGATATATCGTGCGTCCAATTTGGGATATTCCCGATGCGGCAGGATTGTAGGCACGGCAAGCTGCTGTCTGCAAGGGCACAGTCTGTCTCTGCTCCAATCTAGGATACTTCCGATGTGGCGTGCAAAGGACTGCGCGCCCTACGATGTTGGATCAAATTATATACTGATTTCAGCGGCTCCCGTTCGGCAGAGCACGGAGGCCCTCCCCTACAATTGTCAACGCGAATGTGCGGCGCACTCTTGCCTTCTCCTTGAGAAGAAGGTGGCAGTCCGAAGGATTGACGAATGAGGTGAACAATCCGTCGCGCATCGCGCGACTACCTCTTCACTTTTCACTAATACCTCTTACTTCACAACGAAAAAACTCCTTGTCAAAATGACAAGGAGTTTTTTTGAGTGTTGGCGTCTTCCTATCTTCCCGGGCCGTTGCCAGCCAAGTATTGTCGGCGCAAGTGAGCTTAACTACTGTGTTCGGTATGGGAACAGGTGTACCCTCACCGCCATCGACACCAACTATTCAGTTGTACTCGCCTTTCGGCGGAATACCCTGAAAACTGAACAAAGATTTCAATTACAGCTTTGTGTTGCTTCAAGATAAGGACGAACCATTGACTTCCGACGCATCTCGTCTTCCGTCTCCCTGATTCTTACTCTTCCAACGCTGTTTCGTTGGTCAAGCCCTCGGTCTATTAGTACTGCCAAGCTAAATATGTCACCAT
>JAZRTC010000078.1:0-3051 GCA_045651865.1 Acutalibacteraceae bacterium | reverse complement strand
GCGGTGTGCCGATGACATTCAACAATCATTACATCGTGAATGATTTTGAAATCCCGTGGCGGTATCATTTCTTTGAACACAAGGAACGCGAAGCCGAAGCGAATCGGATGGAAGATGATGATATTGATTTCTGATGTGACCAAAAGCACGCCGTAATGCGCGCGAGGATGGCGTGTAACGCGGTTTGGTTTGTGAATCAGGAAACAATGCGTCTCTCCGCAAAATGCCGTACAGGCGATTTGTGAGCGTGTTTGAGAACGGCGGTTTTGTGTAGTATTTTTTGGCACAAGTGATTGCAGGAATAAGCGGTGACGTCACAAGTGCCGTTTCCGCTGTTCACAACGGCCGGCAACGCCGACCGTGTCGCGGTTTTGAGGGGGGGTGACATAGGTGGTTGCTAATCGGCTTTTTTGAGAACGATGCCGTTGCTGACGAGCGAAAATCGCCGACTTCGGCGGTGTGATGCGGTTTGTGAGGGTGGATGCTCAAAAATCGCTTCGGCATTATGCACAGGTTTCGGCACTTTTTGAGATGTAAGGAAAAAGAACCGCAACCCCGGGGCGAGCGGGATTGCGACAATATCAAATATGCTTTCTCGAAATCCACTTATAATAGTTTTTGTTGAAATCACGCGGCGAATGAAAAAACTCCGTTTCTGAACGCGAAAACGATCCCGACTTTGCTTTTTCATTTAAAAGTTCTAATGTGCAGATCATATCGGCGACTTGGAACAACTTATATTCAACAGGAGTCACCTTTCGAAACTCCACATTGTACAACAAGGCGTTGAACAGCGTTGTGAGGATTTTGGTAAGCTCAACTTGTCCATTATCGTAATATACGATAATTTTATCGAAACTATCAAAGTAATCACTATGTTCCTTTAAAACCTTCGCAATTGCCTTTGTTAATTTTGTGGTCATCTGCACCACATCCGCGCACTCACTCTTTTTGATCTTGGCACAAATATAAGACACCGGCAAAATTCTTGTAAAGTTAAACAACGCGCCAAACAAGCGTTTGCGCTCTTCCATCAGATCGTTTTCGTATATTGATTCTCTGCGAATGAGCGGACCGACGTGGATGGCATGCTTGTCATACGACAGATTGCGCATATGGAAATCTAACACATTAATATTATCTGTGATATCTTTGGATTGTTCATGCAAAACAATCGAAACAATGTAATACGGTGCATGAGGTTCATAAGGACCGAAATCTCCCGATTCATCTATAAATACGCTTAATATCTTATCTGACACAATGCCACTCCTTTCGACAAAGAATATAAAAGAAAAAGCGGGGAAATTCCCCGCCATTCGGTGGACCAGGGTCTTACGACCAGCCCAAGCGGCAATATTGCCACTTCTATTGTACACACATTATACATCAAAAATGCTTATTTGTCAAGATATCAAAAGTTTCTTAATTGGGTTCGTCATTCCAATAGATGCATTTTCTCAAACATTCTCCACATTGTATACATGTATCGTCTACTACAGGCGATGGAAATCCCAAAGCATTATTTATAAACACAATGTGCTCGCATCCGTCACAGGTTCCGCATCCTACGCATATTCCCATATCTACAACTTTCATAATATTGTTCATAATCCAAAGTTGTTCCTTTCTATATTCATCTATTCAATTAATTCTCCGCTTTTTCTAACTTTTCTTTCAAAAGTTGTCTTGCCTTTTCTGATGTCGCTTCATTCACACCGTATAACTCAACCAAAGAGCGCAAATTTGCATTATGCGGACCGGTAAACCATAGTTTTTTCTCCGGATCAAAGCCGCAATGCGAGAGCTTAGCAAAACCATTTGCCATATACGGAACATTAAAATAAATACGTTCATCCTCGGCTAACGGCGGTAACGGATCTTCCAGTATCTTTTCCATATATCTTTTATTATATCGCATATGCTGCTTGCACCTCACAAACCACTATTCATTACCCCGATTATATCACCATTTACACAACATTTCAATCTTTCACTGGATATTCCGCAACACTTGTGGTATTGTGTGTTGCTACAGAAGGGAGCGTGATACAATGCAAAAGAAACTGTTAACAAACGGCAATACCTTCAAACGCACCGATGGGCGTTGGGGTGGCGTCGTGTGGTTTATGGATGAGAGCGGTGAGCGTAAGCGCAAATCGTCCTCAGGCACAACCAAGATGGAAGTCAAAAAGAAGATCACCGAATACATTTCCGACTTCGACAAGCTGGTCGAAGAAGCCGACGAAAGCCGCAAAACGCTGTTCGTCAGCATGCAGAACTGGCTGGAGGTGTTCAAGTATCCGATGGTGGAACACACCACCTACGACCGCCTCGAATGCACCGCTCGCCATCATGCCTATCCCGATCTCGGTGAACGCATCGTCAGCACCATCATCGCCGCCGACATCAAGAAGATTCTGAACGATCGCATGGAACGCGGCTATGCCTACACCACCGTCAAGAAGATCCACGATCTGTTCGGCGAATACTTCCGCTACATGGTCGAGCAGGAGTTCCTGCCAAAGAATCCGATGCTGAGCGTACCGATGACGAAGAAAGCGAACTTCATGGCAGCTCAGGGCAAGGAATGCAAACCAACAAGCGAAGAAATCACCGTCTTCACTGAGGAAGAGTTGCAAGCCTTCAAAGCCGAATGTTTCCGCACCTTCAAAGACGGCAAGCGGATGTATCAGCAAGCGGCGGCATATATGTTCATGGTCAACACAGGACTTCGACCGGGTGAGATGCTCGGACTGATCAACAGCGATATCGATCTGGAAAAGCGCATTGTGCATGTGCGACGCGGAGTGAAAGAGGTTGCCAAACGTGAAGGTACGCAAGCGGTCAAGGGGCGCGTGGTCAAAGTCGGAAAGCTGAAAACCGCATCGAGCAAGCGCGATGTGCCGCTCAACAAGGCGGCGATTGCGATGGTGGAAGATCTGCGCAAGGAGTTCTACTTCGGCGAGGATACCCCGCTCGTATGCGATGAACACGGCGAATTTACGAAACCCGTGAACTTCCGCAAACGGTTCCTTCGCATCCTCAAAG
>JAZRTC010000077.1:0-6475 GCA_045651865.1 Acutalibacteraceae bacterium | reverse complement strand
GGCCTCCGACTTGGCATTTCTTGTTTACCAGTTTGGAACTTTGTTCACAACCGGTGCGTTTGGAACAGGTTTTGTCGGTGGTCTGATCGCCGTCCTTGTTATGGTTGGCGTGATTGTTGCGCTTTGTGTGCGTGCGGATCGTTTGAAAAGAGGTTGATTATCATGGGAAATATCATAGCGCTTGTTGTGACAGTTTTGCTGGCAGTCGGCGCGGCTGTGTATATCATTGTTTCTAAAAAACGCGGCAAGAAGTGCATTGGCTGTCCGGGTGGCTGTTCCTCGAAGAGCGACAAGTGTGATGCGTGTATGTATCACACCATCTGCACCGAAGAGGAAACGGAATAAATAAAAACGACTACTGCAGATGCAGTAGTCGTTTTTGGGTTATGTCTTTTCAAATCCGATTACGACCTTAAACAGATCGCCGTCGATATGGATATCAAATGTGCCGCCTTGCAGTTCAGTCAGGCTTTTCGCGATCGACAGGCCGAGACCGCTTCCTTCGGTTCCGCGGGAACGGTCACCGCGTACAAACCGTTCGGTCAGCTCATCAGGTGAGATATCAAGTGGTTCGGCAGAGATGTTTTTGAAGGAAATTAAGATTTGTTCGCCGTCTGTTTCGCAAGAAATATATACGCGTGTATCGGCTTTGGTGTATTTGCAGATGTTTCCGAAAAGGTTGTCAAACACACGCCACAACAAACGGCCATCCGCGCGTACAGAACCGATCGAATCGTCAAACTTTGTTATAATCTTCAGTGCGGATGCTTGCAGACGCTCCTCGTACTCTGCGACTGCCTGTGTGAGAAGAATATTCACATCCACATTGGTCAGTTCAACCTTGATGGCACCTGAGGAAGCTTTGGATGCTTCGATCAGATCAACAGTAAGTTTCTTGAGCCGTGCGGATTGCCTCTCAATTATTTCCAGATAGTCAGTGGCGTGTTCGCTGTGTAGCCCTTCTTTTTGTAGCAGATCAACATAGTTGATGATGGATGTGAGCGGCGTTTTGATGTCGTGGGATACATTAGCAATTAACTCTGAACGCATCCGCTCGCTTTTAATGCTGTCAGCAACAGCGAGCTTGAGTCCGTTGCTAATGCCGTTGAGATGTTCGCCGTGTTCCCGAAGCACGGGTAGCATATGGTCGGTATTGACGGCATAGTCTGTCCGACCGCTCGCGAGTGCTTTTCCACCTGCGCGGAGCTGTTGAAGCTGAATTGTAACCCATATCAGCAAAGGGGTGAGAATCAGCTTTTCGATCAGCCAGAAGGGGAAGTAACTGTCGTGATCGGTAGCGATCATAGCAAACAACTCCACAAAGCTGATGCCGACCCAGACCGCAAGCGTTTGCCAATATAAGGTTATGTGCGAAAACATTTGCATGAGTCGTATAAGGCATTTAAATAATACGGCTGTGAGTGTGTTGGAAAACAGTGTTTGAGTTTTAAATCGTGTAGCAACGGTCAAAAGTATCCATAGCCCGAACGGTAATGCCAAAAGAAGAACTCCGATCTTCGCTGCGTCACCATAGATCCAGTTGCTGAGGATCCAGCCGACTGCAAAAGCAACAGCAAACAGACCTCCCAAAAACAGCTCCAGCGGGATACGGTCAATAAGGTTCAGTGTAATTGTGTCGCTGTTCGGATGATGTCCCGCCGCACAGCAAAGAAATACCAGCAAGGCGATTGCCAGAATGAGAAGAATGGGAACAAGTGTTAACACAAGATAACGATTATTGGTCAACATCTTTGTGAATGTCAGGTAATAATAGATGCGGTCTTTGGCGACAAGATCGGTGCGGATACCGTCCTTAAGGGTGAGACGGTGCTCATATTCCAGAATCTGCGGGTTGCCGTTATCCCATATTTCGGTTTGTCGGTAACACCAGAATTCGCTTTCACCGTAATCGCGCAGAGTATCTTTTGTTGCATAATTTGACAGAACGATTTTGCCGTGTTCATCGGTCAGCGTGAAAAAATAATTGCAGTTTTCTTCGCCGAACAGATCTTCAAATTCGCGCTCGTCATATGAGCCATCGAAGTATCGATCGTTTGCAAATTCGTGTAATCGCACTTCATAATTATAAGCCGCCGCATCCAGTGCGTTGTTTTCCAAGCTTTTGCCGCCGTCAAAATACGCATCGTTATCAATTAGAAAAACAACACCGATCGCACAGACGGTAAGAAAAATAATGGAGAGGAAAAATGAAAATATCGCGACGATTTTGGCGAAGGTGCTTGAACGGATATGCGTCATATGTTTGATCCCTCCATTTTATACCCCTTGCCCCAGACAACTTTTATGTAGCGTGGGTCAGCGGGGTTTATTTCGACTTTCTCACGCAGATGACGAATGTGTACAGCAATGGTATTTTCAGCACCAATCGGGTTTTCCTGCCAGATTTCGCGGTAGATTTCGAGCGGCGAAAATACTTTTCCGAGATTTTGCATCAACAGTTTCAGTATATCGTATTCGCGCGGCGTCAAATGCACCTCGTTTCCGTCAACCGTTACGGATTTGGATTCGTCGTCCAGCATAATGCCGCCGACAACCAGCGAGGAGGCTTGCACAGCACTTCCGAGATGCAGGTAGCGGCGGAGCTGTGAGCGAACCCGTGCAACGACTTCGACAGGATTGAAGGGTTTGGTGATATAATCGTCTGCACCAACATTCAGTCCGAGGATCTTATCGTTATCTTCGGATTTTGCTGTCAGAAGAATGACGGGAAGATTATGTTTTTGTCGTAAAACAGATAACGCTGTGATGCCGTCCGTTTGTGGCATCATGACATCCATCAGCACGAGATGAATTTCCTGCTCATCCAATATCTGCAAAGCCTCTGTGCCGTTATAAGCCGTGTGTGTGATATAACCTTCGGCAGTCAGATAGATTTCCAATGCCGATACGATGTCTTTTTCATCGTCGCAGATTAAAATGTGCTGCATAATCTCGCCTCCTTAACCTGCATTCAGTATACGCTTTTTTTATTTAAGAAACAAGATGGTATATTTTTAAGGTTCTATTAAGGTGTATTTCGACATTGGTTGACAAATGTGGACATATATGGTATATTAAAACATCTTTTTTGAGGAGGAATTCAAAATGGAAGGTACTATCTGGGCATTTGTACCTGCGGTGATTGCCATTATTCTGGCGCTTGCAACGAAGCAGGTATATGTCTCGCTCTTCCTTGGTATTGCAGTCGGTGCGTTGATGTATGCGGGCGGAAATCCGATCGAAGCATTGTTTACGCTGTATCAGGTGATGAGTGAAAAGGTTGGCGGTAATACGCCGATTATTGTCTTCTTGGTTGTTCTCGGTATTCTTGTTGTTCTCATGCAGAAGTCGGGCGGTGCGAAAGCATACGGCGATTGGGCAGGAAGAAAGATCAAGAATAAAAGCGGCGCTTTGGCGGCAACGGCAGGTCTTGGTTGTCTGATTTTTGTGGATGACTATTTCAACTGCCTGACGGTTGGTTCGGTTATGCGTCCTGTCACCGATAAGTTCAAGGTGTCCCGCTCGAAACTGGCATATATCATCGACGCAACGGCGGCACCTGTGTGCATTATTGCGCCGATCTCCTCGTGGGCGGCGGCGGTTGCCGGTGAGCTGGAAGGCGACGGCCTGATGATGTTCATTGCCACCATCCCGTTCAATGTATACGCGTTGCTGACGCTTGTTATGGTGTTCTCGCTTTGCTTCCTTAACTTTGATTTCGGCAAGATGAAGCGTAATGAAAACATCGCTGAAACGACGGGTGATGTGTTTGCCGGTGAGACGGAGGATGCGGAAAGCGGGGAAGAAGTGAAGGCGAATCCCAAGGGTAAAGTCCGTCACCTCGTGATTCCCGTGCTGATTCTGATTGCTTGCTGCATCGGCGGTATGCTGTATACCGGTTTCTTCTACAACTGGGATACCGGTCTGATCGATACGGCGCTCCAGTCGGATAATGTCATTTCTGCGTTCTCCAACTGCGATGCAGGTATGTCTCTTGCAATCGGTTCCACTGTTGCGTTGATTATTATTGCCCTCTACTACATGCTGTCGGGTGTTGTGTCCTTCAAAGAGATTACCGGTAGCTTTACGGATGGTTTCAAGGCGATGGTTCCGGCCATTCTGATTCTGACCTTTGCCTGGACGATTTCGGGTATCATGGGTGCTAAGGGCGGTTATCTGGATGCGCAGGCGTTTGTTCAGAACAATCTTGCCAACAGCGCATTCCCGCAGTTCCTGTTCCCGGCGATCTTCTTTGTGCTTGCCGGTGCGATCGCGTTTGCAACGGGTACCTCGTGGGGTACTTTCGGTGTGCTTGTCCCGATTGCTGTCACCATCCTCGGCGGTAGCGGTACAATGGCGATCATGACTGTCTCCGCAACGCTTGGCGGCGCGGTGTTCGGCGATCATATTTCGCCGATTTCCGATACGACGATTCTGGCATCGGCAGGTGCGCAGTGCAACCATGTTGACCATGTCAATACACAGTTGCCGTACGCATCGCTGATTGCGGGTATTACCGCCGTGGCGTATGTGATTGCGGGCTTGTGTGTCTCGCTTGGCAGTGTGCTCAGCTGTGTGGTTATGTGGGCATCGGCACTCGTTTTGTTTGCAATTGCCGTGATTCTCATTAAGTCGCTTAGCAAAAAAGCAAAACAATAATATTATGCAATCACCCGTCTGAGATGTCTCGGACGGGTGATTTTTTGTAGTTATGATCGAAAAAAGTCGTAAAATCGTGCAGATATACTAAATTTATTAAAAAAATCTTCAATAAACTATTGATTTATTGAGAACAGATTGCTATAATATCGTTATAGATTTTTGTCGTTAACACTTTACAGTGTTGAAAGACATAAGGAGGGCTTTATTTTGGAAAACAGAAAGAAAGTAATTCGTGCAAAGGGTAATAAAAACATCAAGATCAATGTGATTCCCGGTCACTTTGCCACGAACCACTCCCATGTTAACTATTATGTTGATCTGACTTCTCTGAAATGCACCTACCGTTCCGCTAAGGCGGCGGCAGAGGAGCTTGCCAAGCGCTTTTTGACGACCACTCCCGTGGATACGATTATCTGCCTTGAGGGTACCAAAATGATTGGCGCCTATCTGGCAGAGGAGCTTGCCCGTCCCGGCAACCTCAGCCTGAGTGAGGGTAATGACATCAATGTTGTTCATCCGGAAACCAACTCCAACAACCAGATGCTGTTCCGCGATAACATGCAGGATATGGTTTGGAACAAGAATGTTCTGCTTTTGATCTCCTCGGCGTCCACCGGTAAGACGATTATGCGCTCGATGGATTGTCTGCAGTATTACAACGGCCGTTTGGTTGGCATTGCGGCGCTGTTCAGCGCGGCGGAAGAGATCGGCGGTCAGAAGATTGAGTCGATCTTCTCGGCGGACGATCTGCCCGGTTATGAGAACAACCTGTCGGGTCAATGCCCGATGTGCCGTGATAAGAAGAAGGTTGACGCGATCGTCAACAGCTTCGGCTATTCCAAGATTTGATCATAAACAGTCAAGGGCTGCGCAAAAGCGCAGCCCTTTTTCTGTCGAGCAGGGGATTAGCAGCCGCAGCCACAGCCGCAACCGCTGCGATCGTTGCCGCAGGAGTCGTTGTCGCCGCAATCGATCAACAGAAGGATGATAATAATGAACAGAAGCCAGCTGCAGTCGATGCCGTTAAACAGGTTTCTCAGACACATACCGTTCGTCGCCTCCTTTCGCTCTTGTCATTCCATACTATGACTCGGGTGCGAAAGCGGTGAATGAAAAAATCTCAAAATTTTAATATCTTTTTCTGGATAACCTCTTTTCAAAAACTAGATGATGTGTTATGATATAACCGATATATAAGAGAGGTGATTATATGGGTGAGGCGGTACTCCAAAAACGGAAGCCGTTTTATACGCTTGGTGAGGAGATCGGCAATGCGGTGACGCATGGTGTCGGTGCTGTGTTTGGACTTGCGGGCTTGGTTTTGATGCTCCTCCGTTCGACGGATGGGTGGCAGACAGTCAGTGCGTGCGTCTACGGTGCTTCGATTGTGATTTTGTTTGCAATGTCGTGCTTGTATCACGCATTGACGAACCCCACGGCAAAGCGCGTGATGCGCGTGTTTGATCATTCAAGTATTTTTTTCTTGATTGCCGGCACTTACACGCCATATACGCTTGTAACGCTTCGCGGTGCTCTTGGCTGGGTATTGTTTGCGGTTGTATGGAGCGCGGCAATCGTGGGTATTACACTGAACGCTGTCAGCATCGAGCGTTTTAAGCGGTTTTCGATGATTGCGTATATTGCTTCCGGTTGGTGTGTGGTGATTGCGGTTGTACCGCTTGTTCGCAATCTGCCGCTCGGCGGATTGATGTTTTTGCTGGCGGGTGGTATCTTGTATACCGTTGGGATTTTCTTTTACCGTAAGAAAACTATACGCTGGTTCCATATGGTGTGGCATCTGTTTGTTCTTTTT
>JAZRTC010000076.1:0-16833 GCA_045651865.1 Acutalibacteraceae bacterium | reverse complement strand
GCCCTGCTACCGTAAATTTAACGGGTTGGTTTGTTTCGTTTCTTTGCTGTATTGTTTAATTTTCAAAGGTCTGCTGCCGTTCTTTCAGGTTTCCGTTCGGTCTCCCGCGAGACAGCTTCGATATAATACCATGCCTCCCGCTAAATGTCAATACCTTTTTTCAACTTTTTTTAGAATTTTTTTCGCCTTGTGCAAAGCCAAGTTTTTCCGCACAAGATGTGGTATTTTTCAGCGACGATGCAAAAACGCAAGCTTCGTCTCGGACACCATCACCGCAACAAAGATCACCGCAAAACCGCACAATACCGCAGGGGTCGGACGCTCACCTGCGAGGATGGAAATCAGTGCGCCGAATACCGCTTCCAATGACAGCAGGATCGCCGCGGCAGACGGAGGTGTGTGCTGTTGCCCGAAGGTCTGGAATGAGATCGTCAGACATGTTGCCGCCAACACCAGATAGATCATCGACCCGACAATCTCCGATGTCAGCAACGCCGACGCCATCGGCGGCTGTTCAAACAGCAACGCACCGACTGCGGCACAGATCGCAACCCCCACGAACTGGAACAGCGTGATGAACAGCGCATCCTGTCCGCGACCGAGCTTGGTGATCGCCACCAGATGAAAGGAGAAGAATACACCGCCGAGCAGCGTCAGCCCTTCCCCCAGTCCGAGCGACAGGTTGCTGTCAAGCGAAACCAGTCCGATGCCGACCACCGACAACAACGCCGCAAGCAAGTTGTACCGATCGGGGCGGCACCTATCGATTGCCCAGTACAAAAACGGCACGATCACGCAGTACACTTCGGTCAAAAACGCATTCTTACCGGGGGTGGTATGCTCCAAGCCGTATGTCTGGAAGCAATACGCACCATACAAAAACACACCGATTACAATCCCGCGCCACACCGCCGACCATCGTACACGCTTCCAACGCGGAATCAGAAAAAGCGCCATCGCTACCGCCGCCAGCGAAAAACGGATCCACAGAATATACTGTGTATCCATTGCATCGGTCAGTGCTTTCATGCCGACAAACGATCCGCCCCAGATCAGCGCCGCGGCAAGCAAGGCAAACCGCCCGAGCAACGCTTTGTTTGTACCAAGTCCCATACCGTCACCTTCTTATATACCATATATTATGCGAAGGACAGTATAGCGTGTGCGACGCAAAATGTCAAATTCTGTGTATTTTCATCTTGACATACCACATCTATCTTTATTACAATATATATACTGATTATACAAAACCGAAAGGCAGGGATCTTCTATGCCGTTGGCTGCAAAGCCCCCGCTCGGCTGGAACTCGTGGAACACCTTCAGCCACAACATCAACGAAACCCTTATTCGGGAATCCGCCGACGCGATGGTCGCATCGGGTCTTAAGGATGCCGGTTATGAATACATCGTCATTGACGACTGCTGGAGTCTGCGCGAGCGCGACGAACACGGTCGTATGGTACCCGATCCCGAAAAATTCCCGAACGGTATAAAAGCCGTTGCCGATTATGTGCATTCCAAAGGCTTGAAATTCGGACTGTACTCCTGCGCGGGCACGCATACCTGCGCGGGTTTCCCCGGCAGCTACGATTACGAATTCATCGACGCGGAAACCTTTGCCGAATGGGGCGTTGATTATCTGAAATACGACTATTGCAACAAGCCCCGCAGTGCACACGGCCCGACCCTTTACCGCCGTATGGCGATGGCACTCCGTTCCTGCGGCAGAGATATCCTGTTTTCTGCCTGCAACTGGGGACACGACAACACCACCGACTGGATCCGCAACAGCGGCGCGCATATATATCGGTCGGGCAGTGATATCCAGGACAGCTGGCAATCCATCAAGGCGATCGCCACATCCCAGATGGATATGGAAAAATTCAGCGGCCCTTACTGCCACAACGACCTTGATATGCTGGTGGTCGGCATGTACGGCAAAAGCCACAACAGCACCATTGCGGTGAGCGGCGGCTGTACCACCGAAGAATACCGCACCCATTTCTCGCTGTGGGCGATGATGAATTCACCGCTGATGATCGGTTGTGATATCCGCAATATGAGTGACGAGACCAAGGAGATCCTGCTGAACAAAGAAATCCTTGCGATCAATCAGGACACGGAGGTACGCACACCCCACTGGTGCAAAGAATGGGATGAAGTGCCCGAAACCGTGATCCACATGTGGAAGCCGCTGGAAAACGGCGACTATGCCATTGGCTTCTTCAACATCTACGATGATGTTTGCGGCGGACGCGTTCAGTTTACCGATATGGGTCTGCCGACACACGGCTACGGACTTCGTTTGTATGATCTGTGGGAACACAAGGATCTGGGTGTGTTCACCGACCGTTATCATGTGGAACTTGCGGGACACGCTTGCAAAATGCTGCGTGCCACCGTTGTAAAATTATAAACATTCTGAAAGGCAGTGATTTTTATGGCAATGGCCGCTACTCCCCCTCTTGGCTGGAACTCCTGGAACACCTTCAGCCACGACATCAACGAAGATCTGATCAAAGAAACCGCCGACGCAATGGTTGCAACGGGTCTGAAAGACGCCGGTTACGAATATATCGTCATTGACGATTGCTGGAGTCTTCGTCAGCGCGACGAAAACGGCCGTATGGTCGTCGATCCGGAAAAATTTCCGAATGGTATGAAAGCACTCTCAGATTATGTTCACTCCAAAGGGCTGAAGTTCGGTATGTATTCCTGCGCGGGCACGCACACCTGCGCCGGCTTCCCCGGTAGCCTTGATTATGAGTTTATCGATGCCAAGACCTTTGCTGAGTGGGGTGTCGATTATCTTAAATACGACTACTGCAACAAACCCCGCCACATCGACGGCCCGATGCTGTACCGCCGTATGTCGATGGCACTGCGCAACTGCGGTCGCGATATTTTGTTCTCAGCGTGCAACTGGGGTCACGACAACACCACCGAATGGATCCGCAACTCAGGCGCACATATGTATCGCTCGACGGGCGACATCGTCGACAGCTGGCAATCCATTAAAGACCTCTCGCTGTCGCAGATGGATCAGGAGAAATTCAGCGGCCCGTACTGCCACAACGATATGGATATGCTGATCGTCGGTATGTATGGCAAAAGCCACAACAGCTATATCGCCAAGGGCGGTTGCACCGACGAGGAATATCGCACCCACTTTTCGCTGTGGGCGATGATGAATTCGCCGCTGATGATCGGTTGTGACATCCGCGATATGACCGAAGAGACCAAAAAAATCCTGATGAACAAGGATATTCTCGCAATCAATCAGGATGTCGAGGTGCGCACACCCTACTGGCGCAAGGAATGGGACAACGAACCCGAGACCGTCATCCATATGTGGAAACCGCTGGAAAACGGTGATTTTGCAATCGGTTTCTTCAACTTCTACGACGGCGACTGCGGCGGCCACATCCAGTTCTACGATATGGGTCTGCCCACCCGTGCGGGTGTCGGTCTGCGTTTGTACGACATCTGGGAGGACAAGGATCTCGGCGTATTCACAGACAAATATGAGGTTGTGCTTCCGGCACACGGCTGCAAGATGCTGCGTGCGTCGCTCGTCGAGTTATGAGCGAGGAATACCGCTGTAAGCGATGCGGTGCCGAGCTGAATCTTGACGACATCCGCATTCACAAAAAGATGATCTCCCGCGCGGCGACCGAGTATTTCTGCATTGATTGTCTGGCGTGGTATGCCAATACCACCCGCGACGAGATCGAACGGTATATTGCCTATCTGAAACAAACGGGGATCTGTCAGTTATTCCCGAAAACACCATAACTTCAAAAAAAGCGGGTTGCTGTACAGTAACCCGCTTTTTACTTGCTTTTTTTCTTATAATGTAATATAATAAATAAAATACCATTTTGGAGGCGATTCAATTGGCACAACTCGTCCGTAAAGCGGTCATCCCCGCAGCGGGTCTCGGAACCCGCGTGCTCCCTATCTCCAAAGCTTGCCCCAAGGAAATGCTCCCCATTGTGGATAAACCTGCCATTCAATACATCGTGGAGGAAGCGGTTGCCGCCGGCATCACCGACATCCTCATTATCACCAACCGCGGCAAAGGCATCATTGAAGATCACTTTGATCACGCGATTGAACTCGAGGAGCGCCTCGAAGCCGCCGGTCGCATGGCGGAGCTTGAGGAAGTGCGCCGCATCACCAATATGGCGAACATCTACTTCCTGCGTCAGAAGGAGACGAAAGGTCTCGGTCACGCGGTCAACTGCGCGCGTTCCTTTGTCGGGGACGAGCCGTTTGCCGTGCTGTACGGCGACGATGTCATCATCGGCGATGACCCCGCCTGCGGACAGCTTTGCCGCGCGTATGAGCAACACGGCAAAGGCGTTGTCGGCATCAAAGAAGTTACCCCCGAGCAAATCGTGAAATACTGCTCGCTTGCCGTCGAATCGCTCGGCGAGCGCACCTACGCGGTGAGCGATATGATTGAAAAACCCGCTCCTGATCAGATTATGTCGCTGTTCTCCATTCTCGGGCGCTGTGTGTTGCCGCCCGCGATCTTTGATATTCTTGACAACACCCCGCCCGGTGCAGGCGGCGAGATCCAGCTGACTGACGCCATGCGCACCCTTGCTGTGCGCGAGGGCATGGTCGGTGTGGATTACACCGGCACGCGCTACGATATGGGCAACAAGCTCGGCATCCTGCAGGCAACCTGCGAGGTGGCGCTGTCGCGTCCCGACCTCGGCCCTGCGTTTGCGGAGTATCTCAAAGAACTCGTCAAGACGCTGTGAGGATACCTCTATGAAACAAACCGTACTCATCACGGGCGCCTCAAGCGGACTCGGACTCAGCCTTGCGCACCGTTTCGCCAAGGAGGGCTATGACCTGATCCTCACCGCCAGAAGCGCCGACAAACTCGTCGCCGCCAAAGAGGAACTGGAGTCCGCTTATGCCGTCACTGTCACGCCCATCCCGCACGACCTCGGCGCGCCGAGTGCCGCACAAACACTGATGGCGGCAGTGTGTGAGCGCGGGTTGACGGTGGATATTCTCGTCAACAACGCAGGCTTCGGCGATTTCGGCGCCTTTGCCGACAGCGAGATCGACAAGCAATCGGCGATGGTCGACCTGAATGTGAAAGCGCTGATGGAACTGACCCATGCGGTACTGCCGACGATGCGCGAAAACCGTCGCGGCAAGATTTTGAATGTCGCGTCCATTGCGGCGTTTCAGCAAGGTCCCTATATGTCAGTATATTACGCAACCAAAGCGTTTGTGCTGAATTTCTCACAGGCACTCGCCCACGAGCTGAAGGGCAGCGGCATCACCGTCACAGTGCTTTGCCCCGGCCCGATCGACACAGGCTTTGTGGAGACGGCAGACCTGTCGCGCTCCAAGCTGTTCCGCTCCCTGCCCGTCTCCACCCCCGACGCGGTGGCGGACTACGGCTATAAATCCTTGATGAAAAACAAAACGGTGGCGATTCACCGCCTGTCCAACAAGCTGTTGATCTTCTGCGGACGCTTTGCTCCGCGCAAGTTGATCAGTTATATGATCTGCCGTATTCAGGGTGAAATACCCGCATCCAAAAAGGAGTGACCGTTATGAGCAAACTGAGAATCGGTGTTGTCGGCGCAGGAAACATCGCCGTCAACGCGCACCTGCCCGCGTACAAAGAATGTGACAATATGGAAGTTGTCGCAATCTGTGATCTGGATGCCGACCGCGCCAAAGAAGCCGCCGAAAAATTCGGCATCCCCGCTTCGTACGGCTCGGTGGAGGAGATGCTGGCAAACACAGAACTTGACGCTGTCGATATCTGCACCTGGAACAACGGTCACGCCCCCGTCTGCATCGCCGCCGCCAAAGCAGGCAAGCACATTGTGTGCGAAAAGCCGATGGCCATGAGCCTTGCCGACGCCAAGGCAATGGAAGCCGCCGTCAAGGAAGCAGGCGTGACCTTTATGCTCGCCGTTCCCGGTCGCTTCAACACGCAGAATATGTATGTCCGCGAGATGCTCGACGCCGGTGAGCTTGGCGATGTATATTATGCCAAGGTCGCCAACATCCGTCGTCGCGGCACACCGTCGGGCTGGTTCACCGATAAGAAGACCTCGGGCGGCGGCCCCGTCATCGACATCGGTGTGCACAGCATTGATGCCGCGTGGTATCTGATGGGTACCCCGAAACCCACCCGCGTCAGCGCGCAGGTGTTCGCCCCCCACGGCGATTATCAGACAAAGGGTGTCGGTCGCTGGCAGGGCATCCCCTGCCCCGACAATCAGTTTGATTGTGAGGACTCGGGCGTGGGTGTCATCCACTTTGAAAACGGCGCGGCGATGCTGTTTGAAGCATCGTGGGCGCTCAACGGCCCCAACCGCACCGATGTGCAGGTTGTCGGCAGTAAAGCTGGTGTGACACTCAACCCGCTGACGGTTTACGGCGAGCGTCTTGACTATCTGTCGGACGATGTGATCACCGTCGGCGAAAACAACCGCTTCGCCGAGGAACTCAAACATTTCGCCGATTGCGTCCTTAATGGCAAAACGCCGAAATACCCGCTCGAGCAGGCTGTGCAGATGCAGCAGATGCTCGAAGCGATCTACGACTCCGCCGAGCAAGGCAAGGAGATCGTGCTGTAAGAATGGATGGAAAAACGGCATCCTGCTTTGGCAGGATGCCGTTTTTTGCTTTATTTTGCGGCGTGCTTCTTGTCCCCCTTGTCTAAAGGGGGATGTCAAACGCGTTGCGTTTGACAGGTGGATTCCGTCGCGTTGCACGCGACCCGCATTTGCATCGCAAATGCGCGGTACTACGGTGTTACCGCTGTCGCGGATGCGCAAGCAGCTGATTTCTCACCAATCTTGTGAAACACAAGCACTTCACCTTCTTCAAAATAGTCACTGTCCCTTACCGCAACCACAAAGGTATCTTTTTGAACTTTTTTCGCATCCCAGAATTCATCAGGGTATATAACATCTTCTTTATCATACAATTTATAGGTCACATCCACACCCCAAGTTATTCCACCCATAAATAATTGTATTATTTTTTCTTCCTCACCCAACCGTAGTGCCCCTACAATCGGCTCATCCGCACTCGTCGGAACAGAAAACGATACATGTCCGTCTTCCGTACTCCAATATGTCCCGAGTTGCTCGCAGGGCAACCATCTTTCTTTATATTCACTATACCGTATACAAAGGGTTGCTATTAGCGGTGAAACAACCAAAAGGGACACGGCAACCACAACAAAAATAAGTATTGTTTTTGATATGGTTTTACTCATAGTGATTCACACCCTTTCTATGATGTGCAATCTAAATGGGACGATGTGGGCATCGTCCCATTTAGATTGCACCGCTATTTTCGGATGGGCGTCGGGTCACCTTACCCGCCTTTTACGGTTCTCTGCCGCACAGCCATTCGATCGAGCGCTCGATGGAATCGCGCGAATTGCCCCAATCGGCATTCTCGTCACTGCTGTTGCGGTAGTCAAACATCTTGCAAAAATGCGATACATCACCGCGAAGCTCCGCAAGCTGTTTGCGGCACAACACCGAACACGCCTTGCGGAAATCGCCGACATTCTTTTTGCTGACTTCTTTTTCGGCGATCTGTGCCAGAAGCGCAAAATGCGGCAGACACAGATACTCCTGCTGTTCAAACGAGTCGCGGAAATCGCGCTCCTGCTCCCACAGGCGGCACACGGTCGCCAGCAGACGGCTCATTGCCCAATCGACCCGTCCGCACACAAAACAGGACTCCGTCACATCCTCCGCGCCCGATGCCTGGCGCTTGGTGCTTTTACCGATCAGCGGCAACCCCTGAAACACCTGCTTTTCCACCTCGGCAAGGCGGCTTTCCATCATTAACGCCACAGGCAGACGCGCACGCTTTTTGAGAAGCTGGCGATAATGCGTCAGACAAAATCCTTGCTCGTTGGTTTCGATGCGGACATCGGGCTCCATCATCGCCGCACCCGTGATGTAATCCGTCACGCGTGTCTCGAGAAGATCGCGCATACGGCAGATGGGACAACCATCGGGTTCGTCAAAAATATCGGTTACGGGAATACTGGTAATATCCTCGCGCATACAAACACATCCTTTCCCGCTCAGTATACCACATTCCACACAGTTTGTAAAATGTGTTTTTATAATTGACAAGCACCCGCTTGTATGTTAAAATTATCACATAGTATTTGTGGGCGTATGCCCCAAAAACAAAAAGGAGAGATAACTATGTTAGTTTCCGCAAAAGACATGCTGCAAAAGGCAAAGGCAGGCAAATATGCTGTCGGTCAGTTCAACATCAACAACCTTGAGTGGACCAAGGCGATCCTGCTCACCGCAGAAGAGCTCAAGTCCCCCGTCATCCTCGGTGTTTCTGAGGGCGCGGGCAAGTATATGTGCGGCTATACCACCATTGTTGGTATGGTCAAGGGCATGATCGCTGAGCTGGGCATCACGGTTCCCGTGGCGCTGCACCTCGATCACGGCTCCTACGAAGGCGCGAAGAAGTGCATCGAGGCAGGCTTTTCCTCGGTCATGTTCGACGGCTCGCACTATCCGATCGACGAGAACATCGCCAAGACGAAAGAACTCGTTGCTACGGCTGACGCGCTGGGCATTTCCGTGGAAGCGGAAGTCGGCGGCATCGGCGGTGAGGAACACGGCGTTGTCGGCAACGGCGAAGTCGCAGATCCCGACGAGTGCAAGATGATTGCAGACCTCGGCGTGTCGATGCTCGCCGCCGGTATCGGCAACATCCACGGCAAATATCCCGAAAACTGGGCAGGCCTGAACTTCGATGTTCTCGCGAAGATCAGTGAGCTGACCGTTGATATGCCCCTGGTTCTCCACGGCGGCACGGGTATCCCCGCGGACATGATCCAGAAGGCGATCTCGCTGGGCGTTTCCAAGATCAATGTCAACACCGAGTGCCAGCTCGCATTCGCCGATGCTACCAGAAAGTACATCGAGGCGGGCAAGGATCTCGAGGGCAAGGGCTTCGATCCCCGCAAGCTCCTCGCTCCCGGTTTCGATGCGATCAAGGCGACCGTCAAAGAGAAGATGGAGCTCTTCGGCTCTGTCGGCAAGGCGTAAGCACAAGCTTCAAAAGGTTGTCACGCATATGCGTGCCAGCCTTTTTTGTATATATCCGGGTTTGCGCATACACAAATTCTCTGCTTTGTATTTTTCGTCGGGGGTTGCATTTTTCGCCGACTTCTCATATAATAGAGGAGTATCTATGAAAGGTGTGACTTTCCCAATGAAACATTGGCTCAAACGCACATGGGCGGAGATCGACCTTGACCGCCTGCAAACCAATCTCAGAAATATCAAAACAGCGGCAAACGGCAGCCTTGTGATGGCGGTCGTCAAAGCAGATGCCTACGGTCACGGTGCTGTGCAGGCGGCTCGTGCGCTCTGTGAAGCAGGCGCAGACTGGCTGGCGGTGTCCAATCTGGACGAAGCGATCCAGTTGCGCAACGCAGGACTGTCTGCCCCGCTGTTGATTTTATCCTATACACCGCCCGAGGAGGTCGCTCTCCTCGCCGAACACGATATCACCCAGACGGTAGTGTCTGCTTCGCACGCAAAGGCATTATCCGACGCCGCCGTGCAGGCAGGCGTGACGCTGAATGTGCATATCAAGCTCGATACGGGTATGTCGCGTGTCGGCTTTTTTGCCGCCGACGGCTCCTTGCCCGTGGACGAAATTGCCGATGCCTGCGCACTCCCCGCACTCAACCCGAGCGGCATCTTCACCCATTTCGCCGTGGCGGATGAACCGAGCGGCAACGCCTTCACCCGCGAGCAATTTGCCCGTTTTAACGATACCGTCGCGGCGCTCGCCGCACGCGGAATCAACTTCGAGCTGAAACACTGCTGTAACAGCGCGGCGACCCTGCGCTATCCCGAGATGCACCTTGATATGGTGCGCCCCGGTCTGATTCTTTACGGCTTATACCCCGATGCGTGGATGGCGGATATGCTCGCGCTCGAACCCGTGATGTCACTTCGCACGCATATTTCCCATGTCAAAACCGTTCCTGCCGATATCACGGTCAGCTACGGCAGACAGTACACCACCTCCGCTGACGAAACGGTTGCGACTGTTCCGATCGGCTACGCAGACGGCTATACCCGCCGCGCGCAAGGCAAGGCCTATATGCTGGTGAACGGTGCAAAAGCACCTGTACGCGGCCGCATCTGCATGGATCAGTGTATGCTGGATGTCAGCGGCATTGACGGTGTGCAGGCAGGCACGCTCGTCACCGCCTTCGGTCGTGAGCAGAACGCCACTCTTCCTGTGGAAACCTATGCCGCCTGGTCGGACACCATCAATTATGAAATCGTGTGCGCCGTCGGCAAGCGCGTACCGCGACTGTTTTTGAAAAACGGAGAACCCGTATTTCTGCAGGACGGACTGAGGTGAGCAAGATGAACGAGCCATACATCAAAACCGCTGTGCGGCGCGATCTGCACATTCACTCCCTCGTCACCGTACATTATTTTGAATACGCCAAGGATTACCGCTTCGGCGGTGAGGCGCACCCGTTCTGGGAACTGGTGTATGTGGATAAAGGTGAGGTCGATGCGACCTCCGATGAACAGCTGTATCACCTGACACAGGGGGATATCCTGTTCCACAAGCCCAACGAATTTCACACCCTGCGTGCCAACGGCGTCAAAGCGCCGAATCTGGTTGTGATCGCCTTTGACAGCGACAGCGACGCGATGAGCTGTTTTGAACACGCGCTGTTCAAAGCGGGGGAAGCCGAACGCGAGCTGTTCGCCAAAATCATTTCCGAGGCAACTGCCGCGTTTTCCTCTCCGCTGGATAACCCCGCCACCGCACGGCTGGAACGCGCCGAGGACGGTATCTTTGCCGCGGAACAGATGCTTGTTTTACTTCTGGAACAACTGCTCATCCGCCTGCTGCGCCGCGAGGAGCACGCACCGACCGCACGCATCGCCTCCTCCATCAAGCTTCGCTCGGATCACGATCTGGTGGATCGCATCATTGCGTTTATGCAGGAAAACACCTGCGGCAACCTGACCTTTGCGGATGTCTGCCATTTTTCCGCGCAAAGCGCCACCAACCTCAAAACCATCTTCAAGGGTGTCACGGGCGTTGGTGTGATGAGCTACTACCGCGCACTGAAGATCAGCGAAGCCAAGCGGATGCTCCGTGAAGGTGACGGCAACATCACCCAGATTGCCGACCGCCTGGGCTATACTTCCGTACATTATTTCTCGCGCTATTTCAAGCGCGCCACAGGGATGACCCCGAGCGAATACACGCTCTCAATCCAGGCAAAAATATAACAACAAAAAACGGAGACGCTTTCAAAGCGTCTCCGTTTTTATTTTACAAACTCTTACAGCAAACCGTTCACGGTATAGAACAGTCTCGCGGCATCAAACAGATTGACAACGCCGTCACCGTTGAGATCTGCCGCCTGCGCATCTGCAAGCTCGCCCACACCGTTGATGTAGTAGAACAGTGCCGCCGCATCCGCTGCATCCGCCGTGCCGTCGCCGTTCACATCACCCTCGGGAGCCTCCATTGTCGTGTAGCCGTCAATATAATAGCACGCGAACATCCACGCGTCCTCAAGTTCGCCGCCCACAAAGCCCGTCGCGCCGTACCAGTCGCTGTAAGCGCCGACACGCTTGAACACTTCGATAAGATCGACCGTCAAGGGATACAGACCGGTTTTGCTGTCCACACACGCCGTGTATTCCTTCATGGCATCGTTAAAATCGGTCTGCGAAAGAATCGTCAGATCTGCGTCCTGCACAACTTCTTTGACGCGACCGAGCTCAATCATCGACGCAAAAGACATCGGGGAAGTGAGATTCACAAACAGAATGGCGCCATCCGCCGTGTTGAGGTGATAATAGCCGTCCTCGCCGAGCACTGCCGTATCCACCGCATTGTCCTTTGTATTCACTGCCACCAGCGCCGTCGCATCCTGCGAGAAAGTGAACGCCGCGGGAGTTACCTGATTTTCATAGATCGTCCAAGGCATTTCCTCTTTTTGCACCAGATCTTCACGGGTCACGGTGATTTCCACCGCGCCGTCGCCCGATTCCACCGCAAGAACAATCGCCTGACCGACCGAGGTGCAATCCCACTCGACCGAATAGCCGCTAATGTTCTCCGATGAGGGTGCGCTGGGGATATAAAATTCGCTGTAACTCAATATGCCGATTTGTTGCTCCTCGCAAGAAATCGTGTATTTGCCGACATCGTCGGGCTCGATGTGAAACGCCGTGTACTCATACGCGGTGTCAGTCTCATACTCGTTCGTACCCATTTCCAGATACACCCAGTTGTCAACATAATTTTCCTCTGCCGACGCGGCAATCACTGCCAGATTGGACACCAGCAGCATCAGGCACAGTGCCACACAAAGAATGGATTTTTTCATAACATTCCCTCCGCTTGAAACTAGAATGGATACAGTATATCACACACTTTATGATTTTGCAATAGTAAAGCGCTAAAATATTTGCTTGCAAGATGATTTTTGCTGTGTTATACTGACAGTGTGAGGTGAATGTTATGCGCTGTGAGCATTGTCACAACCAACTTCCCGATGACAGCCGTTTCTGTCCGTTTTGCGGCAGGGCTCTCCCGCCGCCAAAGCCACCCGCTCCGCCGCGCTATGCCAAAGATCCTGCTACCAAAACAGTGTTTTGCCGCCGTTGCGGTAAACCCGTTGATGAGGAAACCAAGCGGTGTCTGGGATGCGGCAAGCAATATTTTCGCGGTGTACCGCCGTCGGTGTTTTTGTGCATCGTACTGACGCTGGCGCTTGTGGGACTGATGATCGTCTGCGTTATGCAGGAGATCGGCTATCACGCCCGTATTGATGAGCTGGAACAGCTTATCAAGATATATAAAACCCAAAACCCGTAAAGGAGTGCTCTGTATGAAAACCCGTTTTCTTGCTCTGCTTTCTGTACTGTGTTTGTTGCTGACGATGTGCCCTGTCGCCGCGCAAACGACATCCGAACCGAGCGTTTCCACACCGGAAAACCTCAGGCGTATGTTCAACAACCTCGGCTTCAGCGCGGAAGGGAACTATTTTCCGTCTTATAATGCGGCGCCGGACCGCCTTGTGTTTGTATATATGCAAGTAAGCGGTCTGATCGACGACTATCTCGATGAGGAGGGATTTTACAACATCCCCTATACCGATTATATTGCGGCGATCGACAGCGTCTTCGCTAACCACAGCGATATGATCGCCTATCTCACCGAACACTACGATTATGATCCTGCAAACGGCACCGTTTCCTGGTTTGCAGGCGGTTGGGGCGACGCCGTCACATGGGAACCGTTTGCCTATTACGAAGACGACTACAACATCTATGTCTCGGGCGCCGAAGTGTGGTTTGACTACGCCGAGGAGGATTTCGACAATTACACCTACGGCAAAGACTGGGTCGAGTTGGATATGTGGGGCGATATGCTCAAGGGCATGATCACCGTCCCCCTGCTTATGACCCTCACCAAAACCGACGACGGCCTGAAGATTTCGGGATTTGAGCGTTGCTCTTACCATGTCGTGGACGGTATTCTCTACGAAGACGAGACAGACGCAACCTATTACCCGCTCACGATCCATAATGATAACGCCTATTTTTACAACACCGTCACCTCGCAGACGCGTGCCACCGACTTCTACACCGTCGGCGGCACATGGGCTGAGGCAGATAAGACGATGACATTCGGCGTTGCGCCCCACCTCGGCTATGAAATCGAGGCGGTGCTGGTAAACGGCGAAACGCTCACGCAGACCGCAGACGGTACATACGAGATTGTGGTGAACGGCGCAACGGAAGTGACGGTCACGACCACCTCAACGGGTGAGGATACAACCACGCAAGCCCTCGCCAACGAGATGTTCTATGATCTCGGCTTTTGCACATGGGGTGAAAATTATTTCTATTACAACGAACCCGCACCCGACGATGTAGTGTTCAATTATCTGCAAAACAGCGGCGCGTTGCGCGACTATTACGACTCTGCTACATGGTCGTACAGCATCCCCTACGACGAGTATATCGCGATTGCCGATCAGACATTTGCCGACCACAGCAATATGATCGATTACCTCGGCAGCTACTACGATCCCGAAACAGGTATCGTCTCGTGGTTCTCGGGCGGCTACGGTGACGCCGTCACATGGCAACCGCTCAGTTACTATGAAGACGGCGATTATGTGTATGTCACCGGTGTAATGGCATACTATGACTATGCCCCCGAGGATTTTGCCGACTATACCTACGGCAAGGACTGGTTGTACGCCCACCAAACCTACGGTTCGTACGCGGCGATGATCTATGATTCGATCGTGATGATGGCAAAGAAAACCGAAAACGGTCTGCAAATTATGGCGTATCAAAACGGCTTCTACCACATCGTAGACGGCATTCTGTATGACAACGACGATCAGATGTATTGTGCTGTCGAGCTCTCCACGGACAATGTGTATTTTGAAGTGCCCGAAACTTCTGAAGCCACCGTATTCGGGTTTGTGGCAAACGGAGGTCGCTGGGTTCCCCAAAATCTCCCGCTGACATTCTATGCCGATCCGCACTATGGCTACGCGATCACCGAAGTGCTGTTCAACGGTGAGGCGGTTCTCCCCAACGACGACGGTTCCTATACAGTAATGTTCAACAAAGCCTCGACGCTGTCCATCAACACCGAGGCAACCCATCAGTTTATCGACAGCACCGAGCTGATCGTGTCGCCTGTTCCCACCGTCGGTGATCCGATCACGCTGGATGGTTTGTCTGTTCCCGCGGATGCACCGTATTCTATCGGCGAATACAGCGGCTTTGCGTGGTATGTATCGGACACCATCGACGGTGACTACAACCTTGTCGAAGACGGCGCGGTGTTTGAAGCCGGCAAATACTACCGCATCTCGGGCGTACTCCTTTGCAACGACGGCTATGCACTGACAACCGATGCCGTCGCCACCGTCAACGGCGCTCCCGCCACATCCTTCTACCCGTTCGGTAATCATATGGGACTTGGCACCGAGTTTGCTGTGCATGAACACACCATTTTCTATTGCGAGGCCACCGACGCGTCCTACGCACAAAACGGCTGTCTTGCCCATTACGCCTGCGATTGCGGTCGTTGGTTTGAAGATGCCGACAGCGAACAGGAGATTACGGATAAAACGCCGTTCATCCTTCCCAAGCTCGTTCCCGAAGTCACCGACGGCAAAGCGCAGGTGAACGAACAGGCCGTTGCCGATGTGCTGGAGCGCGACACGGAGGAAGATACCGTTGTCCTTCCCTTGGAAGAAATCTCAGAGGAAGTGGAAAGCGTGGAACTTCCCGTTGTGTCCCTCCAGGCGGTAGCGCAGGCAGAAAAAGCGCTGGAAGTCCAGACAAACAGCGCCACCGTCACACTGGATGCCGTGGCACTTCAGACGATTGCCGACTACTCTGACGATCAGGATACCGTTACCCTCAGCGTGGAAACGATCGCCGAGGATGTGCTGAATCCCGAACAACAGACCGCCCTTGAAAACAAGACCGTGTCTGCTGTGCTGTCCGCCGAGGTGATTTGCGGCGACGAAACCATCCACGATTTTGAGGGCGGCGAAGTGACCGTGCAGATCCCGCTGGAGGACGACGCCCCCGATACATCGGTTTATGAGGTGCTGTACATTGCCGACGACGGCACAACCGAAACCTACGACGCTGTTTATGAAAACGGCGTGCTGACCGTCAAACTGACCCACTTCTCGGAATATGCCGTGGTGAAATTCCCGCTTGGCGATGTCAACGGCGACAACACCCTGAATACAGCGGATGCCCGCGCGATGCTGAGCTATTTTGTCGGTGTCACACCGCAAGACAGCCTCAAGCAACGCGCCGCCGATCTGGACGGCGACGACCGCATCACCACTGCCGATGCCCGCTCGATCCTGACAAGCACCATCACCCCGTAATACAAATGTCGCGCTAAGGACAACCATCCTTAGCGCGACATTTTTTATTCCTCGCATCCTTCCAGAATCAGCCCGACAATATCCCCAAGCGGCACGGCTGTTTCGCCAACCGTTATACAGCGGTCGGCGATCCCCTGCGCCGCTCCCGTGACCGTGCAATACGCACCGCCGTCCTTGCGGGCATCCGCTTGAAAGTAGGTGACCGTCACGGTCGGCTGTTTATCAAGACAACACGCCAGCGCCTGAAAACGATAATCCAACAGATTCAATGCGTGCTCGTCCAGCTCCACCCGCCGCTCAGTCAGCCGCGCCGCTTCCGCGACTGCCGACTCATGCCCGACAAGCGCCGCAAACGGTGCAAACTGCGCCGCGCGGTTGCGCCGTGACATCGGCGGATGCGTCCGCGACACGGGATGCGGCAAGTGCCGTATATCGTCGTATGTGTGTTTCATGATATCACCTCGGTTTCAGGTTGATTAAGTCTCCCTCTTTGAGGGCAGATTTCGGACGCTCCCGTTCGGGAGGGCGCGGAGACCCTCCCCTACGACATTACCGTGCGGCGGGCGTCTTGGCCCCCTTGCCTAAAGGGGGCTGTCTCGCCGTCAGGCGAGACTGGGGGATTCCGTCGCTCATCGCGCGACCGCGTGCACGGATGCGCGAGACGGGGGAACCCCTCCCCTACGGTACTTGCCGTGACGGAAAAGGCGACACCATACTTCTTCACTCTTACATCTTCCCGACCCTTAAGCCTTATGTCCGCCGATCTGGCGGTTGCGCTGGCAAGTCGGATCGTAGCCATGTCGTTCTGTGAGCCAAGGAGTTGATTTATGACATTGTCTTCCTAAGACCGCTTG
>JAZRTC010000075.1:0-3816 GCA_045651865.1 Acutalibacteraceae bacterium | reverse complement strand
GTCGTCGGCGAAGAAATCGGTCTGCGCATTGACCAGACGCTCACGCAGGATGCCACGGGCACGATGGCATATCTGGAATTTGAAGCAATCGGTGTGCCCCGCGTCAAGACGGAGCGCTCGGTCGCTTACATCGACCACAACACCCTGCAGACAGGCTTTGAAAATGCGGATGATCACCGCTACATCCAATCCGTCTGCAAAAAGCACGGCATTTATTTTTCGCGTCCCGGCAACGGCATCTGCCATCAGGTGCATTTGGAGCGCTTCGGCATCCCCGGTAAGACGCTGATCGGCTCTGACAGCCACACCCCGACGGGCGGCGGCATCGGCATGCTCGCTTTCGGCGCGGGCGGGCTGGATGTTGCCGTTGCGATGGGCGGCGGCACCTATTACATCACGATGCCGAAGATGGTTCGCATCAACCTGACAGGCAAACTCAACGACTGGGTTGCGGCAAAGGATGTCATTCTGGAAGTGCTTCGCCGTATGTCCGTCAAAGGCGGCGTCGGCAAAATCATCGAATACGGCGGCGAAGGTGTCAAGACTTTGACCGTTCCCGAGCGTGCCACCATCACCAATATGGGTGCGGAGCTTGGTGCTTCTACCTCCATCTTCCCCTCTGACGAGATCACCCGCGCATTTATGGAAGCGCAGGGTCGCGGCGAAGACTGGGTGGCTCTCCAGCCCGACGAAGACGCGGTGTATGACGAGATTATCGACATTGACCTGTCCTCGCTGGCACCGATGGCGGCTTGCCCGCACTCGCCCGACGCGGTGAAAACGCTTGCCGAGATCGGCGAGATCAAGGTTGACCAGTGCTGCATCGGTTCTTGCACCAACAGCTCGCTGTCCGATATGCTCAAGGTCGCGGCGATCCTCAAAGGCAAGACGGTGCATCCCGATGTCAGCCTGTCCATCGCCCCCGGCTCCAAGCAGGTGTACAATATGCTCGCGCAAAACGGTGCGCTGGGTGACCTGATCGCGGCAGGTGCGCGCATTCTCGAATGTGCTTGCGGTCCTTGCATCGGTATGGGTCAGTCTCCCAACAGCGGCGGCGTGTCGCTTCGCACCTTCAACCGTAACTTTGAAGGCCGCTCGGGTACCAAAGACGGTCAGGTCTATCTGGTCAGCCCCGAAGTTGCCGCCGCATCGGCTCTCACGGGTGTGCTGACCGATCCGCGTACGCTTGGCAAGGCTCCTGTCATCGAAATGCCCAAACAGTTCCTCATCAACGACAATATGATGCTCGCTCCTGCTACCGAGGACGAAATGGACAGCGTGGAGATCCTGCGTGGCCCGAACATCAAGCCGTTCCCGCAGACTGCTCCGCTTGCGGACAGCATCGAAGCGGATGTTCTGCTCAAGGTCGGCGACAACATCACCACCGACCATATTATGCCCGCGGGCGCCAAGATCCTGCCGCTCCGCTCCAACATCCCCGCGATTTCGGAGCATTGCTTTACCCGTTGCGACGAGGAATTCCCCGCGCGTTGTAAAGCAGCAGGCAAAGGCATTATCATCGGCGGCGTCAACTACGGTCAGGGCAGTTCTCGTGAACACGCGGCGCTTGCACCGCTCTATCTCGGTATCAAAGCCGTGATCGTCAAATCCTTTGCGCGAATCCATGTGGCGAACCTGATCAACGCAGGCATTGTGCCGCTGACCTTTGAAAATGAAGCGGATTACGACGCGATCAGCCTCGGCGATGCGCTTTGCCTGCCGGATATCCGTCAAAAGCTCGAAAACAACGAGCCGATCGTGCTGGAAAATAAAACAACCGGCAAGACGATTCCTCTGTGCAGCGGTTTCTCCAAGCGTCAGGTTGAAATGCTGCTGGCAGGCGGTCTGCTGGATTATACGCGGGAGCAGAACAAGAACTGAGAAAGAGGTTTCGTATGTCTAAATCAAACGATATCTCCCTGGCGGTGATCCGCCGCCTCCCTCGTTATTACCGCTTTCTGGACGAACTTTTAAAAAAGGGGATCGTTCGTGTCAGCTCGGGTGAATTATCCGATATTCTCGGTCTGACCGCTTCACAGATCCGTCAGGATCTCAACTGCTTCGGCGGTTTCGGTCAGCAAGGCTACGGATATCTTGTAGCCCAGCTTCATCAGGAGATCGGCAAGATTCTCGGTCTGGATCAGATCGCCGATGCAATTCTCATCGGTGCGGGAAATCTCGGACGAGCCATTGCCAATCATCTGGATTTTGAGCAACGCGGCTTTCGTCTGACCGCAATCTTCGATGCCGCTGAGGATGTGATCGGTCAGCCTGTCCGCAACCTGACGGTCAGCGATATGACAACACTGGAAGACTTCTGCTTAAAACACAAACCGACACTGGCAATCCTGTGCGTACCGTACGATGCGGCAAAAGCCAATGTCGACCGACTCAAAGAAAGCGGTATCCGTGTATTCTGGAATTTCAGTCACTACGACATTGCCGTCGATGATCCTCAGTGTATTGTCGAAAATGTGCATCTCGGTGACAGTCTGATGACACTATCCTACCGCATGAAAACATAAAAATATAAGAAATCGGTCTGCTTTTATTACAAAGCAGACCGATTTTGCGTTTAACTCTTGATATTTTGCCACATATGCTATATAATATATAGAAGTAATTAGAAAATAGATATGAGGGGGTCCCGAGTATGCAACAAGTGTCTATCCTGGAATCCGTTGTATCCCATTTTAAAGTACCCGGCACATATGTGAAGCACGAGGAAATTTGTTCCGGTCTTATCAACCAGACATTTCTTGTGACGCTGTCCGACGGACAGAAAACCTACCAATATGTTTTCCAAAAAATCAACACCAATGTCTTTAAAGAGCCTTATCGCGTGATGGCCAATATCCTCCGCGTCACCGAGCATATCAAAAAGCACATGATTGAAACCGACGGCACATACGCCAGACGCGTTCTGTCGTTTGCACTCTCCTCGGACGGTTTGCCCTATTATGAAACCAAAGCGACGGGATTCTGGCGCGCATACGAATATATCGACAATGCGAATGCCTACAACATTGCTCCGAGTGCCGACCATTTCTTTGAAGCCGGTTACGCATTCGGCAAATTCCAGCTGTATCTCACCGATTACGACGCCACCACCCTGTTTGAGACTATTCCGAATTTCCACAACACGGTCACCCGTGTGGAAGCTCTCCGCGAAGCAATCCAAAACGATGCGGCCGGACGCGTAAAGGATGTGAAGGCGGAAATCGAGTTTTTGCTCGCCCGCGCCGACGAAGCACACACGATCGTGGATGCTCTTGAAAACGGCGAGATCCCCTATCGTGTAACGCACAACGACACTAAGATCAACAATGTGTTGTTTGACAGTGACACCGATAAAGCCATCTGCGTGATCGATCTCGACACCGTTATGCCCGGTTCATCGCTGTACGATTTCGGTGACGCAATCCGCAGCGGTGCCTGTGCTGCCGCCGAGGACGAAGCCGATCTTGATAAAGTCGAGATGGATCTGGAGAAATACCGCCTCTTCACCAAAGGCTTTATCAAAGGCACGCACAGCCTTTTGACCCAAAAGGAAATCGAAATGCTCCCGATCGGTGCAAAGATGATGACCTATGAGCTGGCTGTTCGTTTCCTGACCGATTACCTCAACGGCGATGTTTACTTCCATACCAGTTACCCCGAACAAAATCTGCGGCGTGTACACACCCAAATGAAGCTGGTAGCCGATATGGAAAAGAAGATGGAGGATATGCAAAACTTCGGCAAAGAATATTCGCAAAAATATGCTGAGCGTTTTGCCGATGTCCCCACCTTCTCGGATAACTGAATATAACACAA
>JAZRTC010000074.1:0-16946 GCA_045651865.1 Acutalibacteraceae bacterium | reverse complement strand
ACGAAATCCGCCTTGCCCGAACCGGTCATCAGGTTCATCGGGAGCATGGTGAACTGCGAGGACGCGCCGCCCTGCAGGAACAGCACCTTGTAGTTGTCGGGAATATTCATCACTTCGCGAAGCAGAGCCTCCGCGCCGTTGATGATGCCTTCATACACCTTCGAGCGGTGAGACATCTCCATAACGGACTGTCCGCAGCCTTCATAATCGAGCATCTCAGCCGCCGCTTTTGCGAGAACGCTTTCGGGCAGCATCGAGGGGCCTGCAGAAAAATTGTACACTCTTGCCATAGTTGTTTCCTCCAATACTTCAAAGGGATTTTAGCCCTTTAATTTGATAAAGAATAAAACTATTTTACTCCTATAATTTCGCTTTGTCAATCACTAAAATGCGAATTTCAGGAGTTTTTTCAGAAAAACTTGTATTCCTTTATTGTAACGGGAATTTTTTGTTCAACGGATGCTTTTTGCCGTCGGGAGTCTGGATGACCATACTATCGAGTTGTCCGCGAAGCGACTCACGGTATGCCGCAATATACTCCGCGCGGAGAGCGGCTCTCTCCGCTTCCTCTTCGGGGGTCAATCCCTCTGTTTTTGCTTTGCGTGCGAGCTCGTTGATGCGATCGATCTTTGCCTGCTCCATCGCCTCTTCACCTCTTTACTTCTTTAATACCATAAAGTATAGCACAACATTCCGGTTATGCAAGAGTGTTGTGCTATTTTCCGCACTTTTCACATATTTTCCATATTTCCGCTCTTATTTTATGTGATACTGCATAAAATAGATTGGAATATATCGGTTGATTTGTCAATATCATCCTTCTTTAAAATATGGTAGTATAATGATAGAGAAATACGCACCAATCAAGGAGGCTATTATGAAACGACTACTCACAATGATTCTGGTAATCGTGGTACTTTGCACCGCCCTGCCTACAAGCGTGTTGGCGTTTGACCAATATGTGGTGTACAGCGGACAGGCAGGCTGTCAGCTGACCGCCTGGCAATTCACGCAAGATCTCAACCCGTGGCTTCTTTGGGATGTTGCTTTCAACAAAGAATGTGACGATCGCGTGTGGGTGACCGCCAAAGACCACCCCAATCTCGTGGGCCGTCCGGTGATCCCTACCTTCGATTTTGAAGGCGATGCAATCACTTTCAACGGTGAAGCAATCGAATCGGGCGTGACCGCTGTGGAACTGCTGGCTGAGAACGAGCTGGTCATCACCTCCGACACCGCCCGCGCGGAATATCAGATCTCGATCACCGAGGAAACGAACGGTCTGCCCGTCGTACTCATTGACACCGACGGCGCCCCCATCCCCGACAAGATCGATTATGTGGACAGCACGATTTCGGTGCTGGGTGCCGACATCTACGGCGGCGACGATATTTATGCGGCGGTCGCAGGCATCAAGCTGCGCGGCAACTCCACAATGGGCTACGCCAAAAAGCCGTACCGCATCAAGTTTGACAAAAAGCAGGATGTGTTCGGACTCGGCAAGGCAAAAAGCTGGGTGCTTCTTGCCAACTACCTCGACCCCGCTTCCATCCGCAACGATATTGCCTATGCGTTCGGCGAGCGACTGAACACCGTAACAAGCGGTTTGACGGGCTTTTCGATGTATGTGCCGCGCATGCGTCCCGTGGAGGTGTACCTCAACGGCGTATACAAAGGACTGTATGACATGGGCGATCATGTTCAGGTTGACGGCACCCGCATCGATATTGATGACAGCGGCGACGAACTGGATGACAACGATGTACAACTCTTCCCCGAAGCCAATGTCGGCTACCACCTTGAGGTTGAGGACTCCTCCCGTGTAATCCCCGAGTATGAGAACGAGGGAACGGAATTCTTCATCATCCGCAACACCACCAGCGATGGTGGCACGCTGTATGTGCAGTTTAAAACCCCCGAGATCCCGTCTGCTGAACAGAAAGCTTATATCAGCAACTATCTGCAAACTGTCAACGACCTGATCCGCGCCCGCGACGAGCGCGTGTGGGATTACATTGATATGGACGGCTTCATCGACTGGTATCTGGTCAACGAGCTGTTCAAGAACACCGACTCGGGCTTCCTGTCCAGCGTCAAGATGTTCAAAGACAAGGACGGCAAGCTGTCGATGGGTCCCGTCTGGGACTTTGACCTCGGTTCGGGTGCCGTTGCCTACAGCGATATCGATGACCCGACGGGCTGGCGCACCCGCGCACAGGACCGTTGCGACTGGTATGTCAACCTCTTTAAGATGGATGAATTTGTCGATGCCGTCAACGAGCGTTGGGCGGCGCTTCACGAAGCAGGCGTGTTTGATGCGATTTTTGAGGATATTGAAAATCTGACCGCCTATCTGGACAAATCGGCAAACGAAGACTACGACCTGTGGCACGACACCTATGTCTCGGAAGTGAACGCCACCGATTGGCTGTCCGTCCCTTCTATTCAGCTGACCGAAAAATGGGATGTGCAGGTCCAATACTTCATTACCTATATGAAGGCGCGCATTGCGTGGATCGATGAGCAATTTGATTACAGCGCTCCCGCATCCTCCTCTGTCCTTGGCGGTACCGTCGCCATCTGGGGTACACCCGAACACGAAGAAACGCTCACCGCCAATACGCTTGCCCTCACGCCTTCGAGCGCTTCGGTAAACTATCAATGGTACGCCGACGGCGTGGCGATTTCGGGCGCTACCCGCAGCACCCTCTCCCTCTCGTCCTCGTATATCGGCAAAGCTATTACCGTTACCGTGACAGGACGACGCGGCGTCAGCGGTTCGGTGACCAGTGACCCTGTTGTTGTGAAAAAGACCACCTACACCTACAAAACCTCGCAAATTGTGCCTCTTATCTCGAAGACGCACGATACGATCGTTGTGCTGGAGCGCGAGAACTACGAAATCAGCGTGGACGGTGTGAACTGGCAGGTGTCGGGTACCTTCACGGGTCTTACCCCGAACACCCTCTATCGCGTTTATTACCGTCACGGCGAAACCGACACCCAGACAGGCGGTGCGGCAGGTGCACCTCTGTATGTGATCACGGATGTTGACCCAAATGCCCCAGTGGATCCCGATATTCCTGACGAACCGGAAGATCCCATCCTGACGGGTGACACCAATCAGGACGGCATTGTCAACACGGTGGATGCCAAGTTGATCCTGCGTCATCTGATGAACACGGCAAAGCTGGAAGGTGACGCGCTCACTGCCGCCGACTACAACGACGACGGCACGGTCAACACCTCCGATGTGCGTTTGTTGCTCGCTTGTCTTGTTACAGCATAATTGCCTTATTTCAAAAGGTTTCTTTGTTGAAAATGACAAAGAAACCTTTTGTTTTTTTACTGTACAAATTCGCAATTATATGATATACTATTATACGATTGGGAAAATGTCCCTAATTCTTCTGGAAATGTTAGGAGGATATCAGAATGAAGAAGCTTATCTCCCTCTTGCTGGCGGTCGTCATGATCTGCACACTTGTGCCGATGACTGCTTTTGCAAGAAACGCGTACATCGCGTACAATCCCACTGAGGATTGCCAAATGACCGGCATCTCCTTTACGCAGGCGGACAACCCGTGGCTGCTGTGGGATGTCACCTTCGCTGAGGCGGACGGTGAAACGGTTCTCAAGACCGAAAAAGACCATCCGGGTCTTGTCGGCACCGATGTTATCCCCTCGATTGATTTCGTGGGTACCTCGGCAACCTTCAACGGCAAACCGATCGTTGAAGGCGAAACGATCAAACTGAAGGCAGAGAATGAACTCGTCATCACTGACGCAGTCAACCACAACTTTGCCGAGTACACGCTGATCGTAACCGAGGAGTCCAACGGTCTGCCCGTGGTGCTCATCGACACCGACGGTGAGGCAATCACCACTAAGACTGATTATGTAAAAGCTCACATCTCCGTGATCGGTGCCGAGGTTTACGGTGCTGACAACATTTATTACGGTGATGCTACCAAAGACGGCATCAAGCTGCGCGGCAACTCGACGATGGGTTATGCAAAGAAACCCTATCGTATTAAGTTCACCAACAAAGAGAATGTCTTGGGTATTGCCAGTGCAAAAAGCTGGGTTCTGCTTGCAGATTACCTGGATCCCTCTTCTCTGCGCAACCAGGTGGCATTCAACCTCGCCAACCGCGTCAACAGCTTCACCGCTGAGTCCACCGGTTTCCAGGTGTTCTCTCCCCGCATGAAGCTGGTTGAAGTTTACCTCAACGGCGAATACCAAGGCCTGTATGAAATGGGCGACCATATGCAAGCTGATAAAACTCGCGTAAATATCAGCGAATGGGGCGACGAAGACTCGAGCTCTGCAGGCAACGAGATCGGCTACTTCATCGAAGTTGAAGTGCAAAGCCGTGTGTTAGAGGAAGGCGCTCCTGACTCGGAAGACTGGTCGGATTATTCCTACATCACGGGTGTCGGCTCTTCGAGCGGCAAAAACCAAGACCCCGATAAAAACGACGATGTCAAGCAAGATGCTCTCTACTTCCAGTTCAAACTTCCTGAAGAGCCTTCCGAAGAGCATAAAGCATACATCACCGCTTTGATGCAAAAAGTCAACGATAAGATCCTCGCAAACGACGCTAGCGTCTGGGAAATCTTTGACATAGATTCCGTTATTGACTGGTATCTCGTCAACGAACTCTTCAAGAACGCTGACTCGCAAATGCAGTCCAGCATCTACTTCTTCAAGAACGGTGAGTTGGACTCCAAGGGCAAGCCTTACGAAAACCCCAACACCAAACTGTACATGGGCCCTGTGTGGGACTTTGACCTTGGTGCAGGCGGCGTTTCCTACGGCAAGATGGACGATCCGACCGGCTGGCGTACCAACAACGACGAGTATTGCGGTTGGTTCCGCGAGATGTTCGAAATGGACAGCTTCAAGTCCGCTCTTGAAGCTCGCTGGGCTAACCTCCACAAGGAAGGCATCCTTGACGCTCTGTTCACCGACATTTCCTATCTTGAGGAGTTTGCAGGTGACGCGGCGATCGACAACTTCGATCTGTGGCACGACACCTATGTGGAAGAAGTCAACAAGACCTCTTGGCTGACTGTTCCTGCAGTTTCCTCCGATTCTACGAACTGGGAAACTCATGTGGATTACTTCGAGTCGTATCTGAAGGCGCGTATCGACTGGCTCGACGAGCAGTTCGGCTATTCCAAGAAAACCGTTCTCACCACCAAAAACGAGCCTGTGGACACCCTCACCTTCACCGCTTCCAAGAACGGCAATGTGTCCCAGACCTATAAAGTCGACAAAGATGTCACTCTCGACCAGCTTGCTCTGGAACTGGATATGACCTCCACTGCCAAGTGGAATCTCGCATTCAATTATACTGTAACGGCGACGATCAATGGCAAAAGCCAGAGCTTCGCACTGACCCCCTCAACAAAGAACGACTGGCAGGACGAAGGTAACCAGATCTTTGACGGTAAAACCGGCGAATACCACAAAGCAGGCACCTATAACGACCGTCGGTTCACGATTGCCGGTGCAATCTCATGGAGGCTGAAAGACACCTACAAAATCTCCGATGCTACCGCAGACAACCTTTCCGAGTATGTCACCAAAGTTCACTTCAACGAGGTGACGGTGGAGCTCAACGGAGCCGTCGCAGGCAACACGGCAACCTTCAGTCTGAAGAACGATAAGACCCATGAAACGGCTCTTTCCATCGACAAGACCGTGATCGTCGGCAAGCCCTCCATCATGGGTGATGCAAAAGCCGGCATGACGCTGTTTGCTTCCAACACCGAGATGCTCCCCTACAATGCACTCGTGACCTATCAGTGGTATGCGGACGGCAAGGCGATCAGCGGTGCAACAGGCAACAGCTACAAGATGACCACCAATGATATCGGCAAGGCGATCACCGTGAAAGCAACGGGCACCGATATGTACACCGGCACCGTTACTTCGGATGCCAAGACGGGTGCGAAGTATATGAGATCTTCGACCTACAGCGCTCCCACTCTTGTGAATGTGACCGCAAACAGCATCACTGTTGAAAAGTACCAGTCCACTCCCGAGTACTCGCTGGACGGCAAGACCTGGCAGACCGACACCACTTTCACAGGTTTGAATCCCAACACCGTCTACAAAGTCTATGTGCGTGCATCTGAGCACAACACAGGTGCTCCCGGCGCAATCAGCGAACCCCTGATTGTGACCACACTCGCAGACGAGACTGTCATCAAGGGTGATGTCAACGGTTCGGGCAAGCTCGACACCACCGATGCTACTTGGGTGCTGGATCACGCACTTGAGTTTGCAACGATGAACAACGAGAAAGTCCTTATCCTCTCTGATGTGAACAGCGACGGCAAGATCAATACCCTTGACGCTCGTCTGATCCTCAAAGAAATCGTCAACTCCACCGAAATCTAAGCCTGATATCTTCCAGATCCTATAAACAACAAACCGCCCCTGCCGTTTGGCAAGGGCGGTTTGTTTTGATATTGGAAAGTTATCTTAGCCACGGGACAGGAAACCAGTCCCCTACGATGCATAAATGCGTATTACTTGCTCAGCACTTTGACGATCTCGCCGATATACACACGGTGGTAATCCGAGCCGTGGTAGTTATTTTCAATCGCATCATCAAGGAACAACGCGGGATCCATATCCTGCGCGTACAGCTTGCGGCAGATGAGCACCAATTCTGCTTGCTCAAAATACGGTGCAGCTTCATCAAAACACGGGGTCATCCCTGTCTGTGCGCATTTGTCGCCATCGCGACCCGAATGCCGTCCGCAGAAGGTCAAAGCTTCGCGGTATTCCTCGCCGAAAAAGCACAGCGCATAATACTTCTCCCGCTCGACAAACTCCATTGTATAGCGCGACGGGCGGATATACACCGTGCTGACAGGCTTGTTCCACAGCACACCGAGTCCGCCCCAGCTGGCGGTCATCATATTATGACTTTGCGCATTTCCTGCGCCGACGAGCATCCATTGCTTGCCGATGCGGGTGAACACATCCCCACCCATTTCGGCGGGCGTGATCTCGTGAAAGGTTTTCATTGTATCATCTCCTTTGCTATCAGTATACCATACGCGGAAGTTGTTGCCAATAGTCCGATTGACAAATAATTTTTTGTTGTGATACAATAGGACACGAGGTGACAAAATATGCATTATTTCGACACGGTGGGAACCATACCCGATGGCTTGGGATTTTCTCACTTTGACAGAACGCATTTGTTGTGGATCGTAGCGGGAGTGGCGGTGACCGTTCTTCTCTGCATACTGTACAGCCACGCAAACACTCGCGTACGGCGCATACTACGGCTGACAGTCGGTGTACTCATCCTTCTTGATGAAGCCTTTAAATGGTTCACGCTGCTGGTCGGCGGAAACGCCTCGGTATCCTATCTGCCGTTTCATCTGTGCAGTATCAACATCTTCCTGATTGCTGTGCATATGTTCAAACCGACAAAACTGATTGACAATTTCCTGTATCTCATTTGCATCCCTGCAGCAATCGCGGCGATGCTGTTCCCGACCTGGACGGCGCTGCCGCCGACAAGCTTTATGCACATCCACAGCTTCACCGTACATATTCTGCTCGCCGCTTATCCGATTATGCTGACTGTCGGCGGAGATCTCCGTCCCACCATCCGTCAGTTGCCACGCTGTCTGACACTTCTTGTCGGGATGGCGGCGGTCGTATACGGCATCAACATATGGCTTGACACCAATTTCATGTTTTTGATGAACGCAGACGAAGGCAACCCGCTCCTGTGGTTTGAACAGGCATGGGGATCGCATCTGCTGGGATTCCCTGTATTGCTCCCCGCTGTGTTTGCAGTGATGTACGGGATCTATTACGGTTTAAACGCAATAAGCAAAAAAAGCTCCCCTGTGTAAGGGGAGCTTTTTTATCTTCTGTTTATCCGATTTCGGCAATGACTTCCACTTCCACAAGGACGCCCTTGGGGAGTGCCGCCGCCGCCACGCAGGAACGCGCAGGCTTGCCGACAAAGTATTTGCCGTAGATCTCATTGAAAGCGGCGAAATCTGCCATATCCTTCAAGAAGCAGGTGGTTTTGACCGCTTTGGTGTAATCCGAGCCTGCCGCTTTGAGCACCTCACCGAGATTTTTCATCACCTGCTCGGTCTGCGACACGATATCGGTCGCTTCGACTTCACCGCTTGCAGGGTTAATCGCGATCTGACCGGAGGTGAACACCAGCGAACCGCTGATGACCGCTTGCGAATAGGGGCCGATTGCCGCAGGAGCGGTATCGGTATGAACCGTTTTAGACATACTCATTTCCTCCTTATTGAATGATACGGTAGCCTGCGGCAGCGAGTGCCGCTTTGATTTCGTCAACATGCGCGTGGTCGCGGGTTTCCAGCACCAGACGCAGGTAACACGCGGTGATATCCGTGTCGAGATCGGCGCGGTCGTGATACACCGCGACAACATTGCCGCCCGCTGTGGCGACAATATCCGACACCGCTGTCAGCTGACCGGGTTTATCGACAAGCTCCACCGTAATATCCGCCGAGCGACCCGCTTTGAACAAGCCGCGGGAGATCACGCGCGAGAGGATGGTCACATCGATGTTGCCGCCCGACACGAGGCACACAACCTTCTTGCCCACAACGGGAACCTTGTTGAACAGCACCGCCGCCACCGCGACAGCGCCCGCGCCCTCAGCGATGAGCTTTTGCTGTTCGATCAGGGTCAGAATCGCCGACGACACCTCATCGTCGGTCACGGTCACGACTTCGTCAACATAATCGCGGCAGATCTGATAGGTCAGCTCGCCTGATTTTTTAACCGCGATACCGTCGGCAATCGTCTTCGCCGTCGGCAACGCATCCGGCTTGCCTTCCTGCAATGCGTGTACCATCGACGCGGCACCCGCCGCCTGCACGCCGTACACCTTGCAATCGGGACGCAGGCTCTTGATGGCGTATGCGACACCCGAAATGAGTCCGCCACCACCGACAGGCACGATCACGGCATCGACATCGTCGAGCTGTTCGAGAATCTCCAGACCGATCGTACCCTGACCGGCGATCACATCCTCATCGTCAAACGGATGGATAAACGCGTAACCCTTTTCATCCTTGAGTTGGATTGCTCGCGCATAGGCATCGTCGTACACGCCCTTGACAAGCTCGACCTGCGCACCGTAGCGCTTGGTCGCCTCCACCTTGGAAATGGGTGCGCCGTCGGGCAGGCAGATCAGCGACGGGATACCGTGCTTGGTCGCCGCCATCGCAACGCCCTGCGCGTGGTTGCCTGCCGAGCAGGCGATAACGCCTTTTTCCTTTTCCTCTGCTGTGAGCTGAGAAATTTTATATGCCGAGCCACGCACCTTGAACGAACCCGTAATCTGCAGGTTTTCCGTTTTCAGATACACCTCGCAGTCACGGCTCATCTGCGGTGCAAAGATGAGATCCGTCTGACGGATGACATCCTTAAGCACATATTTTGCGTGATAGATCTTGTCCAGAGTCAGCATAACAACGCCTCCTATAAAAAAAGTCCCGTCCTATATGGACGAGACAAGTTCCCGTGTGTAAACCACCATACAGCATCCTATAGTTGAAGGGAGTCGAACACACACCGCTTGCGGCAAGTCTTTTCGCGCCTGTTTGCTTTTGCGCCCTTGTCGGGCGAAGGCCCGACGGCGGTCTTAAAAACAAACATCCACCAAAAATCCTTCGCCACAAGTGCGAAGCAGTAAAAACGGAACGGATTTTTGTCCGCGCAACGAATGATTTTGCGAGCATACTGTCGTATGGTCGTGAAATCTGAGGCAGTGTGGGCGTAAATCCGTCCGTTTATACCGATGTGGGTTCGACTCTCTTCAACTATAATGCGTGCCCCGTTAACGGAGGGCAACCGAGCTTGCTTAAAAGCGAACCGTTCGGCAAGCCTGTTCGAGGGTGATGACCCATTGATCCGTTCTTTTACCGCCTCGCACCACACGGCGGCTCTCTGAAAAAAGCGACGGGTCGGGTGTCCCTGTCAATACATTTCCAATATAGTATAGAGGATAGACCTTTTTTTCGGTTTTGTCAAGTGTTTTTTGCGTCACCCATCCTCTTTTTGTATCATACAGTGGCATACGAGCAATTTATCGGGAGGTATGCTATATGGATGCAATTCGGTTCTTTTTCGGTGCCAACACCCCACACGGTTTTGTCGGCTTTCACAAAACCGATCTCTATGATCCCCGCGACGGCTGGGTCGCGTTTCTCATCAAAAGCGGAGCCGGCACAGGCAAGGCAACCTTTATGCGACGGGTGCTGTCGGAATTGACAGCAAAAGGGCTTGCCGCCGAGACGGTATACTGCTCCTCCGACCCCACATCGTTGGATGCCGTTGTTTTCAGGGATATCAAGCTGTGTGTGATGGATGCAACATCCCCGCACATACTCGAACCGTACGCCTGGGGCGAATGCGAACAGCTTGTCCCCTTTGGCTGCTGTTTGCAAACGGATATCACACTCGCGCAAACCGACGAGTGGTATGAAGCTGCCGATGCGTGCACCGCCGCTCATGCGCGTTCCTGCCGCTTTTTAGCGGCGGCAGGCAGTTTGCTTGACAACAACCGCCTGCTGGCGCAAAACGCGCTCAACGGGCCGAAAACAGACGCTGTTGCGGCGCGGCTGGTTATGAAAGAATGTGAGCGCGGCGACACACCGGGTGAGACACGGCGCTTTTTATCCGCCGTCACGCCCGAGGGGTATGTCTTTTTCAAAGAAACTGCCGCCGCACTCTGTCCGAAGCTGTATGTGCTGGAGGATGAATACGGCGCCGTTGCCGCGCGGTTTATGACCGCGCTTCGCAAGCAATTCCTGCAGGCAGGGCAATCCATCATCACCTGCTTTTCCCCGCTCTCACAGGAAGCGCCGTCGCATATTCTTATACCGTCGATCGGTGTGGGATTTTTAACCTCCAACAGCCGTGAAACGGTGGATTTTCCTGTGTTTCGCCGTTTGCACGCCTCGCGGTTCACGGATAACGAGATGCTTCGCGACAAAAAGCAACAAATGCGCTTTAACCGCCGTGCCGCCGCCGAAATGCTCCGCGAGGCGGTACAATGCGTCACCGATGCCAAGGCACACCACGACCGTATGGAGGCCCTGCACATTGCCGCGATGGATTGGGAGAAATGGCAGGCGATTGCCGATGAAACGATGGAGACGATTGTGCGGGTGGCAGATAAGCGGATGAGATAACGCAGGATGTCGCCGCAAGATCCTGCTGTGCGATATTGAAAGGCACGAACATTGACTTGTACAAAAAAGCGTGGTATACTATACTATATATAAATATATCCGTAAAGGATGTGTGAATCCCCTATGAAAAAAGGCATCCGTTTCTTTCTGGCGCTGTGGGTAGCCAAAGCCACCGCCGCCGTTTTGCGTCTGATGCACCGCAACGCAACGCACCTGCCCGGTGTGGTGGCGATGAAGCTTTGCCCCGATTTTCTCGGGCGCGTGGATAAACCCAAGACCATTGTCGCCGTCACAGGCACCAACGGCAAAACGACCGTATGCAACCTTGTGGACGATATTCTTGCCGACAGCGGCAAGGAACCGCTGAACAACCGCTTCGGCGGTAATGTGCGCGGCGGCATCGTGGCGACCTTCCTTAACGCCTGCACGATGACGGGACGCATTCGTCAGGACATCGCCGTGCTGGAAATCGACGAACGAAGCGCTATTCATATTTTCAAATACCTGAAACCCGATTATCTGCTGGTGACCAACCTGTTCCGTGACTCCTTCAAGCGCAACGCCCATTCGGAGTTTATTTCGGATATTCTCAATAAGGCAATTCCCGAGACAACCAAACTGATCGTCAATGCAGATGACCTGATCAGCAGTCATCTGGCACCGACCAACGAGCGCCTTGCCTTTGGCATTGCTCACCGCGAAGACGACTGGGAAACCCCGCAGAATATCGTGTGCGATATCGTGACCTGCCCGCACTGCGGCGAGGCACTGGAATACGATTTTGTGCGTTACAACCATATCGGTCGCGCACATTGCCCTGTTTGCACCTACGGCTCGCTTGTTCCCTCGTATGAGATCACCGCTGTCAACAGCACCACCCGCACACTGACGGTGCAGACTCCCGACGGCGAGGAGCATTACCGTATGCTCGGCGACAACATCACCGACTGGTATAATACGCTTGCCGCGGTCGCGCTGCTCCGCGAGCTGGGCTTTACCGCAACGCAGATTGAAACATCCCTTCAAAAGCAACAGATCGTCAAATCCCGCTTTGAACAGATTGAGGAAAACGGCAAGACGATCACCATGCTTCTTGCCAAAGGTCAGAACCCCATCGCCTGCTCGCGCGCGTTTGATTTCATCCGCCGCAGTGAAGGCAACAAAGCGGTGATTTTGCTGATTGAGGATTTCTTTGACGCCAAGCATTCCACCGAAAACATCGCGTGGCTGTATGACGCTGATTTTGAATTTTTGAACGACGACAGCATCAAGCAAATCATTATCGCGGGTGTGCGTGCGGCAGATTTCCGCGTGCGCCTGCTTCTGGCGGGTGTGCCCGACGAGCGTATTGTCACCATGCGCGAGGAGGATGCCACTGCCGATGCCGTGGCGCTTGAGGAGATTGACAACACCTTTGTGCTGTTTGATGTCTACACCGTGCAATTTGCCGAGGCGGTGCGCGATCTGCTGAAAGCACGCCTTGACAGCAACAACGAGGAGGTGTTGGAATGATCATCGAGATCCTGTATCCCGAGCACGCCAACCTCTTTGGCGATATGAGCAATATGCGCTATCTGCAGGCCTGCCTGCCCGACGCCGAATTTATCCGCACCCCGATGACCGAAGTGCCGTACTTTGTCAACCACAAGGTGGATTTGTTGTATATGGGGCCGATGTCCGAACGCACCCAGCAACGCGCGATTCTGGCGCTGATGCCGTTTGCCGACCGCCTGAACGAGATGATCGAAAACGGCACACCGATGCTGTTCACAGGCAATGCAATAGAGGTGCTGGGCCACAATATCCATCTTGAAAGCGGCAACAGCATCCACGGTCTGGGCATTTTGCCGCTGAACGCGAAGCAGGATATGTTCCATCGCTACAACGGTCTGGTGCTTGGTCACTTTGCGCCGCTCTCTGCAGACATCGTGGGCTTTAAGAGCCAATTTACCAGCGCCACGGGTGACAACGCCGACTGCGCCTTTGTCAAGGTGGAGCGCGGCATCGGTCTGAACAAGCAATCGAAATACGAGGGCTTTTTCAAAGGCAATATGATCGCGACCTATCTCATCGGCCCGCTGTTGATTTTAAACCCCGCGCTGACCCGCTGGCTTCTTGATACAATGGGTGCAACGGATGCCCCGCTCGCCTTTGAAGAAGCGGTAACGGACGCTTACACCCGTCGTCTTGCCGAATTCTGTGACCCGCAGGTGGATGTGGAATGAGCCGTTTTGCTGTTCGTCCCATCCGCGCGTGGAAAGATAAGCTGATTACGACCGCCGTATTACTGGCGGTCGTTGTCGGTATGAAGCTGTTTTCGGTTTCCTGCCCGTTTTTGGCGTTGACAAACCTGCCCTGCCCCACCTGCGGCATGACCCGCGCGTGGATTGCGGCGCTGTCGCTGGATTTGCCAACCGCCTTTTCGTATCATCCGCTTTTCTGGACGGTACCGATCCTGTATCTCTGTTTTCTGTATGACGGACGGTTGTTCAAAGCGAAACTGGGTAATACGGTGCTGTACATCTTGCTCGGTACGGCATTTGCCGCGTGCTGGATTATGACACTTCTACCATAACCACTTAATAAACAATAAAATATATGCAGGTTTTGTCGAGTTTTGTTGACACCCATATTATCGATGTGCTATACTAAAGCATACCTGAATTTGAGGAGGCTGTTTTATGTATTGCAAAAATTGCGGCGAAGCGATGAATGACAATCAGGCAATCTGCATCAAGTGCGGTGTCAAAACCGGCGACGGCAATGCGTTCTGCGCAAACTGCGGTCAACCGATAGCGGAAAACGCAGAGTTCTGCCTGAACTGCGGTGTGGCAGTCAAGAAGGCAGGCGGCGACCTGAACGGTCAGGACAAGATCGCAATGATCCTGATCTGCCTGTTCCTCGGTGGTCTGGGCATCCACAACTTTATAATGGGCGAGACCAAAAAAGGCGTGTTCAAGATTATTATGAATTTTGCCGGTGCTATCACCTGCGGTATTACTACGATCATTGCTTGCGTATTTATTATCATTGACCTTGTAAAAATCTGCAACAACACATATGTTGTTGATCCCACCAAGCTTGTGTAATTGAAAACAAAAAGCACCGCAGAATGATCTGCGGTGCTTTTTTATTGCAACAACGCGGCAAGCTGTCTGCCGACCAGGCGGCCGCTGTACAGTGCCTCGGAGAGTGTGTTGGCATCCGTGCCGACTTCGATGAGCAACGAACCTGCCAGCAGCCCCTGATTGTAGCGGGCATCCACGACATACAGCGGACGGGTCAGTGTCGGATAGGCGGTCTCCAGCGCCTGCTGAAGCTGTAATCCAAAGCGAAGATTGTCCTCGCAATGGGCATTGGGCAGGTCGGCGGTATCGGTTCCGCCGACCACCAGCATCACCTGCGCCGCCTTTTGCCCATCCACGGTTGCCGTTGGTTTGACCTTCGTCAGATCGTCATACATCATCGCATCGCGGTGCAGATCGATCACCACGCGGATGGACGGGTATTGTGCGAGATACGCCTTGATCGTATCCTCCGAGCGGCTGTATGCCCCCGAATACTGCGGTGAATCGTGGAGCGTTGTGTCATGAAGCACACGGATTCCTGCGGCTTCCAGCTCCTCGGCAAGCGCCGCTCCGACCGCCGCCATATTCTGCGTCACATCGGTTGTGCGGGTTGGATCGTCGGCGTTATAATAGCCTGCGTAATAGGACATATAGCACTCGGTCGTATGGGTATGAACGATCAGCACCTGCGGTGCATCCGAGGGTGTGACATGGAGCGGCATCCCTTTGCCCAGCAGTGCGGAAAAATCCCAATCCATGCCGCTGTTGTTCTTCACACGGACAGTTGGCGTAATCTCGGTACCGCCGCCGACCTGCTCCTCACTGACCGCTCCGCCGCCATCCTTTTTCGGCGGGATGACGGGTTCGGTCAAGGCAGGCAAAACACCTGCCTGCGGATAAGTCGGTACCGTGGGAACGGTTGGCGCTTCCGGTTTTCCGAGCGATTTGCGGGCGTATTCGATGCTCTCGCCCGGATGCTCAAGCCCCATCACCAACAGTGCCGTTCCCTTTCCGATGGCGACCCAATCTGCCGTCGGTACCGCACGCACCGCACCGATCAACAGTGATATACATAACACAAGCGGCAACCACCGTAGCACTGCCGTACCGATTTGCTTCATAGCCATCCCCCTTTTTGCCATATATACGGGGCAATGCGGTCAGATATACAGTGCTTTTTGCCAAAAGTGAAAAAAAGTTTGAATTTTTTTCAAAAAACAGTTGCTTTTTTCTGCGTATCGTGGTATTATTATCACCGCGTGATTTATAAAATGTTTTTATAAGAGGAGGTGTGACCATGCCCAACATTAAATCCGCTAAAAAGCGTGTGAATGTCATCGCTGTCAAGACGGCGCGCAACAAGGCAAACCGCTCGGCTCTCAAGACCGAGATCAAGAAGGCCAATGCCGCGATCGAAGCCGGCGCAGAGGACAAGGCCGTTGCTGTTAAAGCCGCGATCAAGAAGATCGATCAGGCTGTTGCTAAGGGCCTCCTGCATAAGAACACTGCTGCCAGGAAAAAGTCCGCCCTCGCGAAGAAGGCTAACGCCTGATTCCGTGGCGACACAGAGCTAAACAAAAAGTGACCGTTGTCTACATGGACAACGGTCTTTTTGTTTTGCATATTCAACGAAACCGGATGCTGACATCCCCTGACGACAGTGTGTCTTCCCCGCCGTCGGCGTAGCGCACCAGAAGACGGCACTGTTCATCGACACCGATTGCTGTTGCCTCACGATCACCTGAGGGTGCTTTGACGGTGATCGGTTTGCCGACAAGACACGAACGCGCGCGGTATTCTGCCACAAAGCGTTCTTCGGTGAGATGCGCATATTCTTCAAAAAACGCTTCCAACACCGCAGCGGCAAGCGCCTTGCGGTCGCCTTTTTCTTGTCCGAACACCGAGCCTGCGACAGCCTCGATTTCGGCAGGAAAACCGCCTGCAGGATCCGATACATTGATGCCGATGCCGAGCACGGCATACGCGAGTTTATCGCCCTGAAAGCCCGCCTCAGTCAAAATACCGCATACCTTTTTGCCGTCACAATACACATCATTGACCCATTTGATCTGCGCCGTGCGATCACTCAGCCGCTCGATGGCGCGGCACACCGCCACCGCCGCCGCCGTTGTGACCGACAGCACCTTTTGTGCGGGAAGTGACGGACGAAGCACGATACTCATATACAGCCCCGTGCCCGCAGGTGAACAGAACGACCGTCCCAGTCTGCCGCGTCCCGCTGTCTGCGCATCGCTGATGATGCACAATCCCTCGGGTGCGCCTTGCTCGGCGCGTTCCTTGGCAAGACGGTTGGTGGAGTCCACACAGTCGTAATATTCGATCATCATCCGTCTCACCTCCTTTATTACAGTATTACTATATCACAAAACGGCGGTTGAAATCAAGAACAAACTGTGGTATACTGGCTTCATTCGCAATGCAGGAGTTGACATTATGACGGAATTTGCAAAGGCTTCGCGCCTGAATGTGTTTCAGACGGGTATTTTTGCCGCGCTGAACGAAGAGAAGGATCGCTTACAAAAAGAAGGCAAAAAACTGTACAACCTGTTTATCGGCACGCCCGATTTCGAGCCTGCACCCCATGTGATGCAAGCCCTGTGCGAGGCGGCGGCGAACCCCGAAAACTGGA
>JAZRTC010000073.1:0-2118 GCA_045651865.1 Acutalibacteraceae bacterium | reverse complement strand
GGTGGAGGGTTTGTCGGTAGAGGATATGTCGAGGGTTTACAGGTTTGATCGTGAACAACGGGATATGCTTGAGGCATTACTCGCCCCCGAGCTTGATGAGGTGTGGCAGGAGCTTCTGACGGGAGTTGTCGTGAATATCGGCTCATCCAGCAACAGTATTTCTGAGGTGGCATTGTCACAAGTCGGAAACGTGGGCGGTGAGATGTATCAAAAATGGTATGGCTTCGATTTTTGGGTGGACTGGTGTGCGATCTTTGCTTCTTGGTGTGCCGATCAATGCGGTTATATTGACAGCGGTGTGTGTCCGAAATTTGCAGGCGTCAATTCCGAGGGCATCCCGTGGTTTCAATCACGCGGATTGTGGCGAGATCGCTCGTATGTACCGAAAATCGGTGATTACATCTTTATCGATTGGGAAATGGACGGCGAAGCCGATCATGTTGAGATCGTCGTAGATGTGGTCGGATATACCGTGCATACCGTCGGCGGTAATCGCGGAGGTGGTGCGGGTGAATGTATTACCGATACGTTTTATGTCGGAAGCAATTACATCTACGGGTATGGCACGCCGCTGTACTCGTATAAGGAGTGATACAGTATGAATGAAGAAATGTCAAACAGGCGGTTGTTGGTGATTGTCGCGGCGATTGCGGTGACGATCGTAGTGTTGATCGCAATGGTTGCTGTGCTTGGGGGATCAAGTGATAATGAAAACCCGCAAAAAACCACAACGACAACAACCGTTACAACAACATATGCGCCGGATGTTGTAACGGTAACCGGCGATCAACTTACAACGACAACGAGCTTGCCGACAGAGAACAACAGCACCACAGCGCGGGAGGACCGATATGATTTCCAAGAAGCTACAACGACACAACCGCTTCGGATGAAAAATTGCTATGAAGTGGATATTGAGTTTGACGGTTGGCAACTATATCTTTCCGATGCGGAATACAATCAAGCAACGCGGACGCTGAGCTTTAATTTTCGTCAAGTCTGTACGCGTAAAAATGCACAGCCGATTTATTACGAGATCGTCCATTCGCCTGCGTATTCTCCCGATCGCGTATTGGTTTCAACGGAAAAAGAGCTTCCGCAACCGTCGTTGCCTGTCATATATTACAGCCTTGACCATCTGCGGGCAAGGGAATTTCGCGTAACGGTTGAAGATGTTGATCCCGATTTCGGGGTGCTGTTTATTGATCTTGAAACAATGTCGGTTCCCGATGATGATACTGCTGTAAACGGTGGTACGATCATTACGGAAAGTCTGTATTTACAACAGCAACAGATCCCGCGTGTTTAACGATCAAATTTGAAAACAACCGCTTCCTTTGATGGAGGAAGCGGTTGATTTGAGGTTTGATAGAAAGCGGAACACCGTTCCGCTTTTTCTATTTACGAAGAAAGGTGGTGAGAGACGATGATGGATGGTGTCGTATGGAACTCGAAGTATTTTGATCCAAGCGCACCCGATGCGAAACAGATGCTTCCTGCAACGGGTATGCGCTATATCGCCACTCGTGAAGGCGCGCATATTATTTCGCCCGAGGAAGAAGCGGCGATGGAGCTGAAAAATAATTTCAACTATATTGCTCGTCGTAAAGGCGTCGCGCACGTGGACGGTGAACGCGACGGATTATTTAATGCGTTTGGTAAAGCGGATCTAAGCTATGAGTGCGAACAGGCAACACAGTCGGGATCGATCTTTTGGAAGAATGTGCTGTCGCTCTCTAAAGAAGATGCTGAAAGGCTCGGCTATACCGATGTTGACGCCTTTCGTCAGCTTCTTGCACGTCGGATGCCCGAGGTTGCGCGGGAGTACAATATCTCTCCGCAAAATCTTGTGTGGGTTGCCGCGTATCACCCGATCGACAAAAACGGCGCCGATCACCACCCGCACGTTCACGTCTATTTTTATTCCAAAGATCCGACCGAGGGGCGAATGAGTCCCGAGCGAACTGTGAAGGCGTTTGAGAAATGCCGCAGTATCTTCACAAACGATGTGTTTGCCGAAGATGCGGATTTCCTCAAGGAACAGCGCACGGTGGCACGTGATGAACTGCGTGATGCGCTTCGGGAGTACCGCTTTGACGGTGAGGAGGTAGACAAGCT
>JAZRTC010000072.1:0-26411 GCA_045651865.1 Acutalibacteraceae bacterium | reverse complement strand
AAATACGCATGAACGCGATGCGGTCGCGGTGCGCTTTGTTCATATTCGCCTGAATCTTAAACACAAACGCAGAAAACGGCGTTTTAACAGGGTCAATGATGCCGGCGTCGGCTTTACGCGCCAGCGGCGGGGTGGTCATCTGCAGGAATTCGCGCAAAAACGGTTCCACACCGAAGTTGGTCAGCGCCGAGCCGAAAAACACGGGCGATAGCTCACCTTTGTGCACGCGTTCCATGTCAAGCTCACTGCCCGCGCCGTCGAGAAGTTCAATGTCGTCACGAAGCTGGGATGCCGCTTGCTCGCCAACCATCGCGTCCAGAGCCGGATCTTCCAGCTTCAGCGCAGTGGCTTCCACCTCATGCGCGCCGTTGCCCTGCGCCGTGAACGCCAGTAACTCGCCGCGACCGCGGTCGTACACACCGCGGAAATCACGGCCCGAGCCGAGGGGCCAGTTGACGGGATAGGTCTCGATGCCGAGCACCTGCTCGATCTCCTCGAGAAGCTCAAACGGATCGCGCGCTTCGCGGTCCATCTTATTAATAAAGGTAAAAATAGGAATATGACGCATCACGCAGACTTTGAACAACTTTTTGGTCTGTCGCTCAACACCCTTCGATGCGTCAATGACCATCACCGCATTGTCCGCCGCCATCAGTGTGCGGTAGGTATCTTCGGAGAAGTCTTCGTGACCCGGGGTATCCAGAATATTGATGCAGTGATCGCCGTATTCAAACTGAAGCACTGAAGAGGTAACGGAAATACCGCGCTGTTTTTCGATCTCCATCCAGTCGGACACCGCGTGCTTCATCGAACGCTTGCCCTTGACCATACCCGCGCTCTGAATAGCACCTCCGTAAAGGAGCAGTTTCTCGGTGAGTGTTGTTTTACCCGCATCAGGGTGCGAAATAATCGCAAAGGTGCGGCGTTTGTTGATTTGTTTTTCCATTACAGTCCCAAAGCCTCCCGATTCGTTACATAGGCAATATCGTCACGGTGCGCCATCAGACGGCAAAACTCCTCGATGCGCGACCAGTTTTCGTTGACATCAAATTCATAGCTGTGACCCCACACGGTAAAGAGCATCGGCTCATCGGGATCGGCATTCAAAAAGGTTTCGGCAAGCGTGAACAGCTCCTCCGCGTTGTGGTGGCAGGTATGTCCCCAGCAAAGCGGCTGTTGCGGCAACGCAAATGCGCCGTTGTCCTCAATTGTGCGGGAATAGCAGATGCCTGCCCGCTCGCACGCGGCAACCACCGCGTCGTTATAGGCGCCGTAGGGGTATGCCATACCGACGACCTCTCTGCCAAACAGCGCCTGAAGCGCCGCCCTGTCCCCTGCGATCTCGGCTTCGAGTTCTGTGGGTGACAGCTTGGTCAGATCAAAATGATGCGCGGTGTGCACGGCGATTTCGTGACCTGCATACACCTGCGGTGCTTCGGCGGCGTCGATGTAGGTCACGCGGATGCCGCGTTGCCACTCATTCCAGCCCTTGTTCTCATCGAGCAGTGCCGAGCTGACATTGAAAGTGCCCTTCATGCCGTAGCGGTCGAAAATCCCGATCAGACGCTTGTCGGTCTGCACGCCGTCGTCATAACTGAAGGTCAGCGCTTTCTTTTTGCCGTTCCACATCGCCGTTCACCTCACATTTTGCCATAGTATACCATATAATATGCGCAAGTGCAAATGGTTTTCACAGAAAAAGATGCACGCGGGTGGCGTGCATCTTTTAAAAATCCGGATATTACTCGCCGCGATGCTCAGCAAGGAGCTGCTTGATCTTCGCGTGGGGATCCACAATGGTGCTGACCGACACATCGCAGTTGAGCGCCGCAATGAAATATGCCGCGTACTTGGACACATCGACCTCATGGAACCACTCGCGGTCGGCAAGTTCGGGACGGCGATAGGTCAGGTTGGTACCGAACACACCGTGGAGCACGCCGTCGGCGACCGCCTTATCGAACACCTCAAGACCGTTGACGAACAGCGCATAGGTCGCGTAGGTGAAGATGCGGTTGGCGTTACGCTTTTTGAGCTCATACGCGATATCGAGCATCGACTCACCCGAGCTGATGATGTCGTCCGCAATGAACACATCCTTGCCCGCGACATCGTTACCCAGATACTCGTGAGCCACGATGGGGTTGCGGCCGTTGACCACGCGCGAGAAATCGCGGCGCTTGTAGAACATGCCGAGATCAACGCCCATCACCGATGCGTACAGCATGTTGCGGTTCATCGCGCCTTCGTCGGGCGAAATGACCATCAGGTGATCGCGGTCGGCACGGATATCGGGCACCGCAGTGAACATCGTCTTGAGCACCTGATAGGACGGCATGATATTGTCAAAGCCCGTCAGCGGGATGGCGTTGTGCACGCGGGGATCGTGAGCGTCAAAGGTCACGATGTTGGAAACGCCCATCGCCGTCAGCTCCTGCAGAGCTGCCGCGCAGTCGAGCGATTCGCGATAGTTGCGGCGATGCTGTCTGCCGCCGTAGAGAATGGGCATCACCACATTGATGCGGCGCGCTTTACCGCTTGCCGCCTGGATGATGCGTTTCAGATCCATATAGTGATCGTCGGGCGACATATGGTTTTCAATGCCGAACAGATCGTAAGTGCAGGAATAGTTGCCCACATCCACAATGATGTACAGGTCATCGCCGCGGATGCTTTCTTTGATAAGGCCCTTGGCATCACCCGACGAAAAACGCGGGCATTCCGCAGGAACGAGGAAAGTCTCCTCCTCGTAGTGGGTGCCTTTTGCCCACTCGGTCAGGTAGCCGTTGATCTGCTCACCGAGCTCTTTTGCGGAGCTGAGCGCGATGATACGCAGGGGAGCCACTTGCTTTTCTTTGATGAACAGTTCTTCTGCACTTTTGATGTCGGTCATGGAACATTCCTCCTAATGAGATCATACGCGGGTATTATAGCATTTTTCGACAGCCTTTGCAACCCATAAAACCACATTCTCTTTAAAAAATTTCTGTCCCCGCCGTCGGTTTTATCCGTGAATTATGCACAAAACCGCCTGCCAAGGCATACATTGTATTAAAGTCTGCACATCCGCGGGTATAGTTCGCCGTTTGTGATCTCCAGCACGGCATAGGTCGCCGTGCCGCTGATCGAACCGGGATTGAGCAACAGCACACCGTCGTGAAAAGTCACATCGGGAATGTGCGTATGCCCGTACAGCGCGGCGGCAACCTCCCGCTCGCGCGCCGTGTAGGTCAGCGTGAGCAGACCCGATTTCACCCGCTCGGCATAGCCGTGCGTAAGGTACAGCTTTGCACCGCCGACGGTGATCACTGTATTGACGGGCGCCGCTTCGCCGACATCGCAGTTGCCCCGCACGATATGCCACGGACGGCTGTCCTCCTCGGCAACCCGCCGTGCTTCCGCCGCACCGTCACCAAGATGAACGACCGCCTTGACCTGCGGCTGCTGACTGAGCGCTGTGCGGATCGCCTGCTCGTTGCCGTGACTGTCGGACATAACCAGTATCTGTACCATTCTGTAATCCTCCAAGGAGTGTGATTTTATATGAGTCAACCGACCCCTGCCCAGATGCAGGCCTTGTTACAATTCGCCTCACAAAAGCTGGGCATGCCGCCCGAACAGCTCGCCGCGATCGCGAAAAACGGCGGTTACGAGGGGCTGTCCTCCTCACTGTCGGACAGCAGTCGCCGTACACTGGAAAATCTTGTGGGCGACCCGACAAAACTGCAAGCCTTGCTGGACTCCCCGCAAGTACGGGAGCTGTTGAAACGGTTATAATCTGATGAACGAACGGGAGGCGACACAACATGGACGATCTGTCACAAAAGCTCGACCGTCTGTTGTCGTCTCCCGACGGGATGAAACGGATCGAGGAGTTGATGGGAGCGTTCGGTGCCGCACCGCCTGCGCCTGTTGAAACGGCAACCTCCTCCCCGCTCCCACCGGGAATGGATATGGGGATGCTGTTGAAGCTCACCCCGCTCCTTGCTCAACTGGGCAAAGAGGATGACACCACCGCGCTGTTCCACGCACTGCGTCCGCATCTGCAAACTGAGCGGCAGAAAAAGCTGGATGAAGCCGGGCAGATGCTCCGCCTGATGAAGTTACTGCCTCTTCTGAACGAACTGAAAGGAGGCGACCCCTCGTGAGTACGGCATTATTCCGTCCGCCCCGATGCGGCAAGCCTGCAAAGCAACCGCCCGACAACGACCGCCTGTTACTCTTGACGGTCGCGGTCATATTGGTGCAGAATCACGCACCGATCGAGCTGATCCTTGCCCTGCTGTACGCGGCGATGTGACATCATCCCGCGTCCCAGGTACACAAGGCGGCGGTGATGCGTTCTTCCAGAACCTTTCCGAGGACACTGTCTCCCGCACAGCAGGTCACACCGCCAAACACCAATCCGTCCTGTTGAGCCATGCGCGACCGGAACATATACCGGTTTCCGGACGCGCGGTCCACGGCAATCAACAACACATCGCCGCAAATAAATCCGTCGTCTTTGACCAGTCTGTCCACTTGAATCGTCTCGATATAAACGGTTTTTGCAAGCGCTTCCATCCGTAAGACCCATGCCGCTTGTTCGGTCTGGCGGTCTTTATTGATAAAGCCGACTGTCGGTGCCGCGCGCTCATAATCACCGCTGACGATTTGTGCGGCAAGCGTCCGGGCACGGCAGGTTTCGTATATCGTCGTTGGGGTGATGCCGTTCAGGCAAAACACATCATATACAGCCGCCCCCAGCAACAATGTACACACGATCGCCGCAATCAGAGCGAGTATGCGTCCGCGGCGCTTACTTTTTTTTACCTCACAGTCGCGCATGCGAAGCACGCCGAGCACCGTGTTTTCCGCGGCTTGTACCGTGTGCGACGGCGCCACACGGTCACCTGCCAGCAATTCATTGACCGTCACCGAAAACAATTCGCTCAACGCCAGCAACGACGACGCATCGGGAAGACCTTTGCCCGTTTCCCAACGCGAGATCGCCTTGTCGGTGACGCCGATCTTCTGGGCAAGCTGTTTTTGCGTAAGCTCCTGTTCTTTTCGCAAAAGAGTGATAAATCGTCCGCATTGTTGAATATCCATGATGCAAACCTCCTTTGCGATCACGATAACATTTCTTGTGTTTTGTGTCACCCTATGAATCGTAGAATGGGGATTTACCCCACGCATGGCAAGGTTTTGGCGTACTCCAGAAATTCCGCCAGTGTACCCTGTGCAAAACAATCGGTCGGCTTGTTTTGCGGATTTTCCACATACCCCGTGATCAGGTAGGTCTGCATCCCGAGAGCGTCGGCGATCATATCTTCCGCCACGCTGTTGCCGATCATCAGGCAGTGTTCGGGTGCTTTGCCGACCGTCTGCAGAATCTCCTCATAATACCGCGGATTCGGCTTGCAGAAATGACTGTTGGTATAATGCGTCACCAGTGCGAAATCCGACGGAGTCAGTCCTGCCCACGCCATCCGCGTGCGCTGTGCCTGCTCGGGAAACAGCGGATTGGTTGCCAGCACCACCGTGTAGCCTTTTTCTTTAAGCAAATCTACCAGTTCTCTGGCACAGCTTGTCTCTTTCAGCACCGAGCGCACGGAGTCAAATTCACCGAGATAAAAGTCATCCAGATGCTGTTCCTCACCGCGGATGCCCTCGCCGAGAACGGCGGCAAACGCTTCCCAGAAACGGTCGCGGTTAAGGACGGTACCATCGTTTTTTACCATGGCTTCGCAACCAGCCCACACCGCTTTGACCACCTTGTCGGGTGCATAACCAATCGGTGCCAGCCGCTTGCACAGCAGGGTCATATAGGTATGGATAAACTCATTCTGCTCAAACGGCAACAGCGTGCCGTCGAGATCCATCAAGACGGTATCGATCATATATAGTCTCCTTATAGATAACACGGGATCGTCGCGTCCGTCAGACGCAACGATCCCGTCAATATATCAGTCGTGCTCCATGCACCAGCACACGATCGCATCCACCGTTGCCGCCTCACGGCGCGCAGGATGAAGCGGTGTGTCGGTGTCGCGTTTTTGCGGGTTGGGTGCATCAAACAGCGTCAAGCCGTTGTCGCATCCCTGGTGCAACACTGTGATCTCCTCGCGCACGCCCGAAGCTCGTACCTCCTGCACGCACAGTGACCACCCGTTTTTCAGTTTCACAGGGATGGCGGCAAACACGCGCGGATCCATCGCCGAGCCGAATACCACCGCACCGCTCACCGACGCGGCGGCAGAGGTTTTCGGGATTGTCACCGTCACGATGGCACAAAAGCCGTCCTCGGTGTCCTCTAAAACATAGGGCGAAATCTCGGGAAAAAACGGATGCTCGGCAAGCGTTTGCTGTTCGGTTTGACACAAGGTTTCCCACAAATGGGTGAAGAACGCTTCCATCGCGTCCTCGCCCTCTTCAAATGCTTCATAAAACGCGGAAGGATCCGTGTGGATGCACTCTGCGAGCGTTTGCGTGAGATACCGCTCACGCAGTATGCGGTTGTCCATCGCGATTCCTCCTTTTGACAGGTTGCTTCAACAATCAGAACAGGCCCGTGATCTTGCCGTGTTCGTCAACATCAATCGCCTCGGCGGCGGGTACTTTGGGCAGACCGGGCATCGTCATAATGCTACCCGTGAGCACCACAACAAAACCGGCGCCTGCGGACAATTTGACATTGCGCACCGTGACGGTAAATCCGCTCGGGCGGCACAACAGCGCCGGATCATCCGAGAACGAATACTGCGTTTTTGCCATACATACGGGCAGATTGCCGTAGCCGAGAGCCGTCAGGCGATCAAGCTCCTTTTTCGCCGCGGGCAGGAAGCTGACGCCATCGCCGCCGTACACAGATTTAACAACCGCGGCAACCTTTTCCTCGAGAGAATCCTCGTCTTTGTAAGTGAGATGCAGTTCGGACGGCTGCTCGCACAGCTTCATCACTTCCTGGGCAAGCTCAATGCCGCCTTCGCCGCCTTTGCCCCACACTTCGGAAAGCGCAACATTCACGCCGAGTTCCTGACATTTCTCGCGCACCAACGCAAGTTCTGCCTCGGTGTCGGTCGGGAAGCGGTTGATCGCCACGACCGACGGGATGCCGAAATGCTCGGCAATATTTTCAATATGCTTGAGCAGGTTCGGGATGCCTTTTTCGAGTGCATCCAGATTTTCCTCGCCGAGTTGCGCCTTGGCAACACCGCCGTGGGATTTGAGCGCACGCACCGTCGCGACAATAACCGCCGCATCGGGGGCAAGTCCCGCCTTGCGGCACTTGATATTAAAGAATTTTTCCGCGCCGAGATCCGCACCGAAGCCTGCCTCGGTCACGACATACTCGCCGAGTTTCAGCGCCATCTTCGTCGCCGTCACGCTGTTACAGCCGTGCGCGATGTTGGCAAAGGGGCCGCCGTGCACAAACGCAGGTGTATGCTCCAGCGTTTGCACAAGGTTCGGCTGGATTGCATCTTTCAAAAGTGCCGTCATCGCGCCCTGCGCTTTGAGCATGCCCGCCGTAACAGGCTTGCCGTCGCGGTCATAGGCGACAACGATGTTTGCAAGACGCTCTTTGAGATCGGGAATATCGGATGCCAGACACAGCACCGCCATAATTTCCGAGGCGACCGTGATGTCAAAACCGTCCTCGCGCGGCACACCGTTGAGCGGTCCACCCAGGCCGTCCGTTACCTGACGGAGCTGACGGTCGTTCATGTCAACACAGCGCTTCCAGGTGATGCGGCGAACATCGATGTTCAGCGCATTGCCCTGATGGATATGGTTATCCAGCATCGCGGCAAGCAGGTTGTTCGCCGCACCGATGGCGTGCATATCGCCCGTGAAATGCAGGTTGATATCCTCCATCGGGATCACCTGTGCCCAGCCGCCGCCTGCGGCGCCGCCTTTGATGCCGAACACGGGACCGAGCGACGGCTCGCGAAGCGCCAGCACGACCTTTTTGCCCAGCTTGTTCAGCGCATCGCCGAGACCGACCGTCGTGGTGGTCTTGCCTTCGCCTGCGGGTGTCGGAGAAATCGCGGTGACGAGGATCAGCTTGCCGTCCTGACGGCCCTGCAAACGATCGCGCACCGAAAGGCGCACCTTCGCTTTGTCGTGACCGTAGGGAATGAGATCCTCGTCGGTCAGTCCGAGCTTCGCCGCAATCTCGCGGATGGGCAACGGAGTTGCCTGCTGTGCAATTTCAATGTCGGATAAGTAAGCCATTGTGTGTACCATCCTTTCGATAAAATAGAGTCGTTATGCTTACATACTATCATAAACCGCGCACAATTACAAGACAAAAAACAAGACAGGCAGGAATTTGTGTAAATTCCTGCCTGTGTCGTTTTCAGAAGTAGCGGACCAGCGATACCACGCGACCGAGGACGACCACTTCGTCCACAATGATGGGTTCAAAAGCGTCGTTTTCGGGCTGGAGGCGGATGTAGCCGTTTTCCATATAAATGCGCTTGACGGTTGCTTCATCACCGAGAAGTGCGACAACAATGTCGCCGTTCTGGGCAACGGGTGTGCGGTGCACAATGACCACATCGCGGTCGAGAATGCCCGCGTTGACCATACTCATACCCTGTACACGCAGCGCAAACAGCTCCGACGCAGGATATCCGCCGCCCGAATAAGGCACATAATCCTCAATATTTTCGACCGCCAGAATCGGCAGACCCGCCGTGACCTTACCGACCAGCGGCACGCGGGTCATATTTTCACCCGGAAGCTTGATGGCGCGGTTGAGTCCCGACTGACGGGAGATGTACCCTTCTTCTTCAAACATTTTCAGATAATTATGCACAGTGGAGGTGGATTTGATCCCCGCGGCGGCGCAGATTTCCCGCACCGTCGGCGGCAACCCCTCCTGCGCGCGTTCGCGCAAAAATGTCAGTACCTTTTGCTGCTTTTCGTTGAGCGATTTCAAACGACAGTCCTCCTTTAAAATGAATAAAACCGTTTGTTCGGTGGAGTTTTTTGGAAATTTTAAGAGTTTTCCCCTATTTCGACACCATTATAACACACAATTTCAAAAAATGCAAACATTTGTTTGCGCTTTTTGAAAAAATTTTTCTTGCATATTCGCCTGACCGATTACGCATACTCTTCCTGAACACAACATACAATTCAGGAGGAATACCGATGTCACAGAATGATCGTTTCACAGATGCTGCCAAACCCCGCAGCGGGCGCGGCTTTTTTGCCGTGCTGATGCTGTGCCTGATTGCCGTGGGCGGTGTGGCGGCAACCACCTTTTCGGACAATCTGAAGCAACCCCCGCTCGAACCCGACACACAGGAGCAAACCACTGCGACAACCGTCATCACCACCACCGCAAAACCCGTTGCGGTCAAACCCGTCACCACAACGACAACGACGGCAACAACCGCCACCGAAGCGGACACCGCCACAACCGCTCCTGCTTCCCTGTTTGTTCTGCCGCTGACCAATAAGGTGCTGACCCCTTACAGCGAACAACCGCTGTACAACCGGACGCTCGACACCTACCGCGCACACACGGCGACCGACTTTGACGGCGAGGACGGACAAAGCGTGCGTCCCTTTGCAAGCGGCACAGTTTCCGCCGTGGAGGAAGACGCACTGTGGGGTGGCTGTGTCACGGTGGATCACGGCGCCGGTGTGATCACGGTGTACCGCGGCATTTCCCCTACGGTGAAGCTCGGCGACGAGCTGACGACTGACGACCGTGTCGGGATTCTTGCCGATGTGCCGTGCGAGAGCGATCTCGGGCCGCACCTGCATTTTGAACTGTACAAGGACGGCAAAGCCGCCGACGCGGCGGCGCTGTTTGACGGACAGCTGGTATACGAATAAGCTATCAAACCCTGCCCTCGGAAACGGCAAGCATTTTGTCGGCGGTCAGAAGGGCAATCTCAGGAACTGTCGTGTTACGAGTCTTCATAACACGGCAGTTCCTTCTTTTTGTGCAAAACTGTCGACTTTTCTTTCCTTTCACCCCCTTTTCTTTTTATAAAAACTATGCTATACTGGGAGAAAGGTGATCATTATGTCGCATTTTTGCTGTCCCGTGTGCAAACGGGCACTGACCGAGCAGGGGAACGCCCTGCGCTGTGAAAGCGGACACAGCTTTGACAAGGCCCGCTCGGGGTATGTCAATCTGCTCCGTTCCCAACAATCCGCCCAGAAGCGTCACGGTGACGACAAGCGGATGCTTCTGGCAAGACGCGCGTTTCTGGACCGCGGTTTTTATGAACCGCTGCAACGCGCGTTGTGCGAAACCGTTGTCAATCATACCCCCGCAAACGGCGTTGTACTGGACGCGGGATGCGGCGAAGGCTATTACACCGCCGCGATCCAACAGGCGCTTCCGAATGCGGCGGTTTGCGGTGTCGATATCTCGAAGGATGCTCTGCAGATGGCGGCATCCCGCACCAAAGCGTTGGAGCTTGCCGTGGCAAGTGTGTTTTCCATGCCCGTCGCAGACGGCAAAGCAGACACACTTGTCAGCGTATTTGCCCCGACCGCCGATGCGGAGTTTGCCCGCGTGCTGAAAACAGGCGGCACGCTCATCCGTGTCATCCCGACCGAGCGGCATCTGTTCGGACTCAAAGCGGCAATCTACAAAGAGCCGCGCCTGAACAAACCCGAGCGCACGGAGCTTGACGGTTTTGCACTTGTGCAGCGGCAGGAACTTACCTATGAACTGACGCTGGAAACCGCCGACGACATCCGCACGCTGTTTGAAATGACCCCGTATTTTTACAAAACCGGACAAGACGATCAGGCCCGTGTGCTTGCCCGCGATTCTCTTTGCACCGAAATCGGCTTTGCCGTTTTAACCTATGAAAAAATCTGAAGAAGGATGTGTAGCCCAATGAAACAATTTACCGTTGCCATCATCGGTGTCGGTTCGCGCGGTGGCGAAACCTACGCGATGTATCAGAAGAAGTTTCCCGAACGCATGAAGATCGTCGCCATCGCTGAGCCGCGTGAAGATCACCGCGAGCTTGCCAAGCGCCTGTGGGATCTGACCGATGAGCAATGCTACCTCGACGGCGACTCCCTGCTTGCACAACCTAAACTTGCCGATGTCTGCATCATCGCCACGCCCGACGATCAGCACATCGAGTATGCCATCAAAGCGCTCGACCTCGGCTATCACCTGCTTCTTGAAAAACCCATCTCGCCGAACAAGGACGAAGTCATCGCTCTGCGTGACAAGGTCAACGAGACGGGTCTGACCGTGGCGGTGTGCCATGTACTCCGTTACACCGTGTTTTATTCCGAGCTTCGCCGCGTGCTGCAAAGCGGTGCCATCGGCGAAGTCATCAACTTCCAGGCGATTGAGCAGGTCGGCTACTGGCATCAAGCGCACAGCTTCGTGCGCGGCAACTGGCGCACAGGTACCCCGATGATCCTGCAAAAATGCTGCCACGATATGGACATCCTGCTGTTCTTGCTGGGCAAGCACTGCGTGCGCCTGAGCTCGTTTGGCTACCTGTCGCACTTCCGTGCCGACAAAGCACCCGAGGGTGCGGCACTGCGTTGTCTGGACGGCTGTAAAGCCAAGGACAACTGCCCCTATGATGCCGAAAAAATCTACATCTCCAACAAAGCGACGGGTATTGCCCACGGCGGCACCTATCCCTGCGAAGTGCTGTGCACCGAGCCGACCGTCGAGCGCGTGTACGACGCGATCAAGACAGGCCCCTACGGTCGCTGTGTCTACCACTGCGACAACACCTCCGTTGACCATCAGACCATCAATATGGAATTCGAGGACGGCCTGACGGGTGTCTTCACGATGTCGGGTCTCACCGAATGCCCGCGCCGTCAGATTAAGCTGTGCGGCACGATGGGTCAGATCGACGCCGATATGGACACAGGTCTCATCACCGTCATCCCCCACGGCAAGGACGCCTACACCATCGATGTGCATGAGCTGACCGACGACTTTGACGGTCACGGCGGCGGCGACCACCTGATGATGAGCGGCTTGTTCGACGCAATCGAGGGTATCGACAAAGACCTCAAGACCGACATCAACCTGTCTGTGGAAAGCCACCTGATGGCGTTCGCGGCAGAGGAGTCGCGTCTGAACGGCGGTAAGGTCATCGAGTTATGAGCATAAACGCGGTAAGTGTATTTACCGAGTCTCTCAAAGGTCTGCCCACCGAGCAGACCTTTGCTCTTTTAAAAGAGCTCGGTGTCACACAGGTAGAACTCGGTGCAGGCGGCAATGTCGAAACCTCCCACCTCAATCCCGCGGCGCTTCTTCGCCCGGGTGCGGCAATGGGACAATTCCGCGACCTGCTCGCCGAATATGATCTGTCGGTCAGCGCACTCGTTTGCGCAGCCAACCCCATTCATCCCGATAAGACAATTGCCACCGCGGCACATCAGGCGTTTCTCGACACCTGCCGCCTTGCCGCGGCACTCGAAGTGGATACACTGGTGCTTCATTCAGGCTGTGCGGGCGATTGCGCATCGTCAAAACACCCGAATTTCATCACCTCTCTGCGTCGGGATGAAGACCGCGAAGTGTACACCTGGCAATGGGAGCGCGTACTGATCCCGTATTGGAAATCCGCCGTTGCCATCGCGTCATCCTACGGCATCCGCCGTCTGGCATTTGATCTGGAACACGGCGAAATGGTGCACAGCCCGACGACCTTGTACCGCTTCCGCGAGGAAGTGGGCAGCACCGTCGGCGCGGCATTTGATCCCGCGCACCTGATTGCGCAGGGCATCTCGCCCAACGATGCACTCACCCGACTGGGGATGCTCGATACCATCTTCCATGTGCGGGCAAGCGATATGCAGTTCAACGCTGTTGACCGCGCAATCAACGGCATCTCGGATCTGGATCCGCCGACTTCGCAACTGTCCCCGCGTGCGCTCGGGCGCGGTCACGACGCCGCCTTCTGGCGCGAAATGATGCACACGCTGTCGCATTTCAAGTACGACCGTTGCATTTCCCTGCGGTATGAAGATGCCGACATTACGGCACAGGACGGATTGCCTCTTGCCGTCAAGGCGTTGCAAAAACTCTTGAAATAACAAAAAGCATCCACTTCCCAAACGGGAGGCGGATGCTTTTTTATTTTCGTTGAAGAAACCGTCACTTTTCGAGCGTTTGCACGACCGTTTCCTTGCGTATGTTGTGCTGTTGCGTATTCTTTTCTTCGTCCTTCAGGTTGTTTTTCTGTTCCTGCGGCCCTTTTTGGCTGAACGGCACAATCGAGTTATGCCATGTTCCTCTGCGCCACAGCCGTTCTACCGACCGACCGTTTCCGACAAAAAGCTCTTCCCGTCTCTGCGCTGTCATATCCGTGTCAACACAGCGATAACCGCCGGCACGCATATACGCATTCCACCGTTTGTTGGCAACGCGCATACGGACATCGCGGTTTGCATCCTGCATATAGGCACTGCCGTACAGATACTTCATAAACACCTTGTGATAGGAATTCGTCAGCGATGACAAGTGGAAGTACTCGTGATAATCCTGCGACTTTCCGATGTTCTGGCGTTTTATGTGGTCGCCTTTCGCTGTATTCTCCACATCCTCGGGATAAATGTTATTAAAGCAGAACACCTCGCTGTTGCGCCCCACAAACTGAATGTGATACTGCTCATCCAACGCCGCGTTCATATCGGATTTCAGCAGGTTGTCACAGCGTTTGTCATCGTGTACAACCGAGAATATCTTGACACTGTCATGAACATTTCCGTCGCAAAAGCGGATATACGGATGATCCGCAGACGGCGAACGGTAGCTGCTTGCAATGTCCTGATAATGGATGCGGTCCAGAAGACCGCGGATATAATATGCCGCTTCGATATTGAGGTCATCATCGCCGAGTGCCACATAGACCGCATCCGGTGCGGCGAGCTCGTTTTTCAAAAGCTGTTCAAACTTCGTGGAATATACATCCATGCCCTCATGGACGATCACGCAAAAGCAGGAATCATCATCCGCGGCACCGAAATGCCGATAATCCACCCAATCCATGTGCGACACCTTCAACCGGTCGTACATGCCCGTGGCACGGTCGGTCAGATGCACGGTGATATGGCCGTCTTTACGCTGATAGAACCATGTCAGCATTTTGGCAATTTCCAGACCGTACTGTCCCATACCGACGATCAGCACGGTAAGATCCTGATCGGGATTGTTCCGATCCACCAACAACCGTTCGGTATTGTCTTCGTCATAAGCATCGTATGTGACCACATTTTTTGCCAGCATAAAGGCAGGAGAAATGCGGCGCACCATACAATCGGGATGCTTTTTGCACAGTGTATTGTGCAGTCCGTCCAGCACCCGCCCGTTGGCAACACCCTGTGCGAACACGAACATCTGCACAACGGCAGACGGGCGTTTGCGGTTTTGTTCGGCTTCGGCAACAGCGATTGCCTGCCGCACATTTTCAGGCTGATCCTCTTTTAAAAGGAAATAGCGATGGGTACAGCGATCATCACGCTTTGCGGCGCGTCCTTGCTGTAATTGCTGATACACCTCGGTGACATCGTTTTTCAGGCAAAACGACAGCGGCAATTTCTTGACCTGCTCCATAAAAGTAAAATCGTTCTCATCGGCATTGCAGAACACAAACGCCACCGCCTGCGAATCTTTCACGCTTTGGGCAATACTCAGTGCCTTTTCATTCGGTTCGTTGAACACATACAGATTGCGTCGGTTGCCGATCCGCCCGAGCTTGCGCATTTCGGCTCGGTCATGGAAGAAGGATAACACGGTTGTCGCAGTAAAGATCACCGCGAGCGCGCATACAGCAAAATACAGAATGCTGTAAATCGCCTTCAACCACATATCCGTGATAGTCCAGTCCCCGATGTCTCCTCCCGCAAAAAAGAGCTTCAGCGTGCCGTACACGCTTTCCAGCACATTGCGAATGCCGCTCGGAGCATCGCTGATTCCGTGGATATAGTTTCCGCCAAACAGCAACGAAGCACCCGAAAACAACAGCAGTCCGAATTTCCAGAAACGGAACACCGTATGATCTTTCTGTGTTTTGGCGTGTTTCTCCCCAGACCATACACAGCTGAAGGCAATCAGCCCGATTACAGCCAGTGCCAGACACACAATCTCACTCGGACAGGACCAAAACCATTCGATTATCGTATGTACATCCATATACCATTCCTCACATTGCAAAACAGAATAGCGGTTGTATAAATTGTACCATTTTCGCAAAAATCTGTCAATGTGCGACACCCCCGCTTCCATACAGAAACGAGGGTGTCGGGCGACTATTCAAGCCATTGCTGTTTGTCACTTCTCGTTGAAGTCGACCCAATCCTTGTTTTCCTTGACACACATATCGCTCGGGATGGCAATGCCCGTTTTCGGTTGACGGTGCGTGGTGTCGGTGATCGCCTGCGTTTCATAGGTTCCCTTGACCTCACCCCAGATCACATCGGCGACATCCACTGTTTTCTTTTGCGGTGTGGGCAGAGCATGCTTGCGTTTGTTATCCATTGTTCATTCACCCTTTCATAAAACAAATAACCCCAAAGGCAACTTGCCTTTGGGGTTAGTGTTATCGTATGAACTTCAATTTATTCCTCGTCATCGACGACAATATCAATGCTTGCTTTTGCCATGGCGGCAGTCATACGGAGTGCCTCGTTGATGGGGATTTCCACCGCGGCAGGTTTGGCGGGAGCATTCTTCTGCTTTGCCGCCTCCTGCTTTTCCTTCATTTTGGCACGAACCTGCTCCTCGACCTCTGCCATGATCTCGGGATTGTTCTTGAAATATTCTTTGGCGTTGTCGCGACCCTGACCGATGCGCGCTTCGTTATAGGAGAACCACGCACCCGCTTTTTGCACAATGCCGAACTCGACGGCAAGATCCAGAAGCTCGCCCTCGCGGGAGATGCCTTCGCCGTACATAATGTCAAACTCGACCTCTTTGAAAGGCGGTGCGACCTTGTTCTTCACAACGCGCACACGGGTGTGCGATCCAACGGGATTACCCGCAACCTTCAGCGTCTCGGTGCGGCGCACATCCAGACGCACCGATGCGTAATACTTCAGTGCGTTACCGCCCGCGGTGACTTCGGGGTTGCCGTACACCACGCCGACCTTCTGGCGCAACTGGTTGATAAACAGCGCAATGCAGTTGGAGCGCGACACAACGCCCGCGAGCTTACGCATCGCCTGCGACATCAGGCGCGCCTGCAAGCCGACATGGCTGTCACCCATCTCACCCTCAATCTCGGCACGCGGTACGAGCGCGGCAACCGAGTCGACGACCACGATATCCAGCGCACCCGAGCGAATGAGCGCCTCGGCAATTTCCAGTGCCTGCTCACCCGTGTCAGGCTGCGACACCAACAGCGCGTCCACATCCACGCCGAGCGCGCGGGCATACACGGGGTCAAGCGCGTGCTCGACATCGATAAATGCCGCTTCGCCGCCTGCCTTTTGCGCTTCGGCGACCGCGTGGAGCGCCAGCGTTGTTTTACCCGATGCCTCAGGGCCGTACACCTCAATGATTCTGCCGCGGGGCAGACCGCCGATGCCAAGTGCCAGATCCAATCCGATCGAGCCCGTGGGGATGCTTTCCACCGTCATGCCGACATTCTGACCAAGACGCATCACCGCGCCCTTGCCGTAATTCTTTTCGATCTGCTGGAGTGCCATCTCAAGCGCCTTCTGCTTATCTTCCGCGCGGGCACCCATCATTTTCTTATCGTCTTTCGCTTTTGCCATAACTCAAATCCGTCCTTTCTTTTTTCGACTGAGACCATTATAGATCACAACTTCCAAAAAATCAAGGGTTTTGAACAAAAAATCGAACATATATTCGTTTTTAATTTTTTAACACAGCAAGAAATGGCTTTGCACCGCCGTTTTGAATACTTTTTGAACAGAAAATATTTTTTGATTTTCAGGGTATTTGCGCGGTCAACGCACCGATCAACACCCCTAAAACCGCTCCCGCGACCGTGTACAGCGCCGCGCGAAGCCTTGCCTGCAACCGCGCGCGACGAAGTCCCGTATACGGTGTGGCGCGACTTAAAAATGCCCGTCCTCTCTCCTGCCAGTCGCCATCCTCACCCTCGGCACAATCCGCCCGCACAAACAACAACGCCCGCTCAAAAAACGGGTCTTCCGTCTGACGGATCTCCACGATCCGATGATGTACACCTTTAAGCATATCTTTCACACTCCTGTCCACCCGAAGTATGCCGCAAGCGCGCCGCGCCCAATCACCGTCAAGATATAAAATTGTGTGCTTTGTTATGCAAAAATGCGGTGTTGTTTTATGTCGTTATATTCTGCTTTCCACGGCAGGCGCACAGGTTACAGGTTTGTAATCTACAAATTGTATAGTAGAAAAGGTGTGAATAAAAGTGGAAAAGTCGGTGGAAAATGTGATAAATCCACGGCACAAAAAGACTTTTGCACCGTGGAAAACTTTTTCAGAACATAATTTCGTGGAGTTTTTCACATATTTCGGCTACATCTTGTTAATCCTTCTTTTCGTTTATCGAGATATAACAAGAGTGGTGTGTCCTTCGTTCAAGGACACACCACTCTTAACTGTTTTTACGCTTGTTTCAGCACGATTTTTTCCACGCTGATCACATCTGCATGAGTCAGTGTGAGCGTGTAATCCCCGTCTTCGGGGATGTCGATAAAGCGCTTGATATCAACAAAAGCGCCTTCTGTACCGCACACCGATACCGTCACAGCAATGTAACCGACATGCACCGTCACAGGCGTTTGTGCCAGCACATCGGTGTCACTCTTCACAGCAAGCGACAGCGACGCCGCACCCTGACGGAGCGTCACAGGATAGGAAGTCTCCACCGCAGGCGTATCTATCGTCGCAACAGCGGTCATATCCGCATCGCTTCTCACGATGGGATATTTCGGCACGCAACCTCTCTCAAGATAATCCGCAAAGGTGATGGAACGCAAGATCCAGTTGCAGATCGTTTTGGCGCACTGCTGCAACTCGCCACGCGTAATATACCCGCTTTCGAGACCCTCAAGGATACCCTGCGATTTTGCCTGCGCATCCGCACACACCATATACACATCGTTCTGCGCACGGATCATCGCCTGCAACAGACCGCCGTTGCCGTCCTCACCACAGTTGAGGTTGCATTTTGCCCACCAGTCGGTCATCACAAAATTCTCAAAGTCCCACTCGCCGCGAAGCACGGTGGTGGTCAGATCGTAGCTGGATGCCGTCCAATAGCCGTTGACGGGGTTATATGCCGTCATCACCAGCACATTTTCACCGCGCTTGACCGCCAGCTCAAACGGACGCAGATAGATCTCACGCAACGCACGCTCGGACACAACCGTTTCACTGCCGTAGCGGTTGGTCTCCTGATTGTTGCCGCAAAAATGCTTGATGGTGGCAAACGCGCCTTGAGATGCCACACCGCGTGTCACCGCGGCGGCAAGCACACCCGTGAGATACGGGTCTTCCGAGAAATATTCAAAATTACGGCCGCACAGCGGGTGGCGATGGATGTTGATACCGGGGCCAAGGAGCGCATCGACACAGTAGCGACGCAATTCTTCACCGATACCGGTATACAGTTCCTCCACAAGCGCCACATCCCAGGTGCACGCAAGAAGCGTGCCGTTGGGGATAGACGACGCCTGCTCGCCGCTGTCGAGACGCACACCCGACGGGCCGTCGGTCACACAGCAGACAGGAATGCCGAACGCCGACAGACTCTCGGTCTGTCCGCCGAGCGCACCACCTGTACCGGGGGTCGCCTTGGGGCTGTTCATGCCCTCGCCGCAGGCAAGTGCGGCGAGATCGCCGTCGGACAACTGTGCCACAAACGCCTCAAGCGTCGCCTTTTTGTCGTATACATCTTTCAGTTTAATTCCCTTGTCACCCGTAAAGGTAAGCTCGGCAGGACGGCGGGATGCAATGCGCGCCTGCAGATCCATCTTGCTCGGTGTGACCGCGCGATGTGTCTTCACCCGCTCGCCGTTTTCTTCAACCGCACACAGGCGATCAAAGCCGATGACAGGCGGCAACACTTCTTCCAGTGTCTGAACAACGGTCAGTTCCTCGTGCGTAACCGTCAGCACCTCGTGAGCCGAGCGGACATCCGAGCCGACAAACACCGTGTAGTCGCCCTGCTCAAGCACATAGCACGAGCGGTGACCCGTCACACCGCTGTCGTCATACGCCGCCGTGTCCGCCAGCGCAAAGGTCAGTGTGAGCGTCTGGGTCTGCGCAGGCGCAAGTTCTGCCGTTTTGGCAAACGCAACCAGCTGTCTTGCCGGCGTGCCGAGTTTGCCGCAAGGCGCCTTCAGGTAGACCTGCACAGTCTCTTTGCCCGCGCGGTCGCCCGTGTTCGTCACCGTCGCCGTCACCGTGACGGTGCCGTTGTTCTCAGTTGCCGTTGCAGTTGTCTCAAAGGTGGTGTAGGACAAGCCGAAGCCGAACGGATATTGCACCGCGTCCTTGTTGAAGGTTTCGAAATAGCGGTAGCCGACATAGACATCCTCGGCATAGATGTTTTTCTCGGTGCTACCGAAGTTGGCATCCGACGGATGATCTTCAATGCGCCACGCGGCGGTATCGGTCAGCTTGCCGCAGGGGTACGCTTTGCCGCTGAGCAAGTCAGCGAATGCGTTGGCACCCTCCATGCCGCCTTGCCAGATGTACATCAGCGCCGACACAGGGTAGCGCGCCATAAACGAGGTGTCGATCATATTACCGACATTCAGCGCCACGATCACGCGATCAAAATGTGCCGTGACGAGCTTCAAGAGATGCTCCTCCTCGGCGGTGAGGCGGTAGCTTCCCACCTCGTCGGCGTTGTCGTGATCCTCGCCCGCCGTGCGTGCCAGCACGATGAGTGCCGCATCGTTGCGCGAAGCGGCAGCCTGCACCGCGTCCTCGGCGATGGGCATTTCTTCCTGATACCACGGCTCGCCCGCCCATTTGCCGCCGCCGTCATCAAACGGATGCACGGCAACGAACGCTTCATACAAACCGAGCAAGGTTTCATCCAGCACCAGATCGTCGTTTTCTTTGAGCGATTCGATCAGGACAGGCTCTTTCTCGATGTGAACAAGTCCGCCCGAACCTGTGCCGCTTTTATAATAAAAGGTCTGCGCTCTGCCGAACACGGCAAGCTTGGTTCCCTTCGCCAGCGGCAGGGTATTGCCGTCGTTTTTCAGCAATACCGCACCCTCGGCGGCAACGCGTCTGCATAAGGCTTTCATATCCATATCCATACCTCGCTGAAATAAATTTTATTAAGGATAGTATAGACATAGACAATAATGGTTGTCAAGCGACAATAAATATGCTATAATCGGACAAAAAGTGAGGTGTATACTATGGACAACCGTTTTGTATGGCAAGTCCGACCGCAGGCACTTGCTGACAATATGATTACAGGCAGTTCCTACCGCATCACGGTGCTCACCCCGTCACTTCTGCGTCTGGAATACAGCGCAAACGGTGTGTTTGAGGACCGCGCCAGCCAGTCGATGTTCTTCCGCGATTTTGATAAGACCGCTTTCACCGCTTCGCAGGCGGACGGCGTGCTGACCGTGGAAACCGATGCCGTGCGCCTTTGCTACCGCGAAGACGCGCCGTTTGCCGCCGATACACTGTCGGTCACGCTCAAGGCAGAACCCGGCACGACCTGGCATTTCGGCGATGAGATCGAAGATCTCGGCGGTACTCTGCGCACGCTCGACCTGATTGAGGGCGAAGCGCCGCTCGGTCAGGGCATCTGCTCGCGCCGCGGTATCGCGGTGCTGGACGACAGCCACACGATGCTCCTCGGAGAGGACGGCTGGGTGGAAGTGCGCACCCCCGACACGACCGATCTGTACATCTTCGCCCATGGCTATGACTACCGCGGTGCGGTGCGCGATCTGATGCGCGTAACAGGCGCACCCCCTCTCCTGCCCGCGTATGCGCTGGGCAACTGGTGGAGCCGTTATCATCCGTATTCCGACACGGAATATCTGGAGCTGATGAACAATTTTACCGCGCGCAAAGTGCCGTTCTCGGTCGGCGTTGTGGATATGGACTGGCACATCACCGAGATCCCCGAGGATATGATGGATCCCGACGACGAGATCGTCGGCGGCTGGACGGGCTACACCTGGAACAAGGAGCTGTTCCCCGACCACAAGGCGTTTTTGAAGGAGCTGAAAAACCGCAACCTCAAGATCGCACTCAACCTGCATCCCCACTCGGGTGTCAACCGCCACGAGGAGATGTACGAGGAAATGGCGACCGCCTGCGGCATCGACCCCAAAAGCGGCAAGCGCGTGCCGTTTGATATTCTCTCCAAGACCTTTATGGCGAATTATTTTGATATCCTGCATCATCCGCACGAAGCGGACGGCGTGGACTTCTGGTGGATGGACTGGCAACAGGGCACCGACTACTGGTGGATTCACGAACGCAATGTTGACGGCAAGATGGTCGACGAGCGCGAGATACTGGATCCGCTGTGGATGCTCAACCACCTGCACATTCAGGATATCGCCCGCAACGGCAAGCGCCCGATGTTCTTCTCGCGTTACAGCGGCCCGGGCAGTCAGCGCTATCCTGTCGGCTTCTCGGGCGACACGGTGGTGTCGTGGGAATCGCTCCGTTTCCAGCCGTATTTCACTGCCACCGCCTCCAACATCGGCTACCCGTGGTGGAGTCACGATATCGGCGGTCATATGCGCGGCTACCGCGACGACGAGCTGACCGTGCGCTGGATGCAGCTGGGTGTCTTCTCCCCCATCAACCGCCTGCACAGTGCGTGCAGTCTGTTTAACCGCAAAGAGCCGTGGTGCTACGGCGCAGAGGCGCAACCCATTATGGAAGATTGGCTCCGCCTGCGTCATCGCCTGTTCCCGTATCTGTACGCGATGAACTACCGCGCGCACGAGGAGCTGTCGCCGCTGATTCAACCGATGTATTATTCGCATCCGCTGGAAAACGGCGCGTACGAAGCGAAGAACCAGTATTGGTTCGGCAGTGAACTGATGGTCGCCGCCCTCACCGAAAAACGCAGCGATACAAGCTGTCTGGCAAGCGCACCCGTGTGGCTGCCGCAGGGTGACTGGTTCGATTTCTTCAACGGTCTGCACTACTGCACGAACCGCCCGCACGGCCGTCGTCTGACGGCATACCGTGCGCTTGACCGCTACCCCGTGTTCGCCAAGGCGGGTGCGATCGTGCCGATGGCGGTATATGAAGACAACCGTCTGGCAAACGCCGCCACAATGGAAGTGGTCGTGTTCCCCGGCGCCGACAACACCTTTACAATGGTAGAAGACGCTGGCGACGGCTACGGCACCAATGCCACCACGACAATGACGCTCACCTACGGCGACAGCGCCGTGTTCACCATCCATCCTGCACAGGGCGATCTGTCGCTGATCCCGCAGACGCGCGAGTGGCACATTCACCTGCGCGGTTTCCACGCGGATGTTGCCGTCAGCTGTGACGGCGCGTCGGTGTCGTATGATGCGTCGACCAACACGACCACCGTGACCGTCACCTCTCCCGTTACCGAGGCGATCACCGTGACCGTTACGGGCGACACACTGATGCACGACAACCGCGATCTGCCCGACCGCTATGAAGCGGTGCTTCAACTCGCACAAATGCCCATCCTGATGAAAATGGATTGGCATAAATGGTGCGTGGAAGGCAAGCAGAATGTGCGCGATATCTGCAACGATATGGGTGCTTGGACACAAGGATTCTCCGATGTGCGCGATGCTCTGCGCGAGCTGATGACACTGACAGAAGGATAATGGAAAACGGGAGCGGTTTATCCGCTCCCGTTTTTGTTGTGTAAGGCGACTGCCACGGCGTTGGCGTAAATCGGTGGCTGTATCTGTAAAAATGCGCCCGTAAACCAAACGTTTTACGCGCGCTTGTGTCTCCTGTATTCAGTTGAACACCATCCAGGCTTCGCAAGCGGATTCCATATCCGCTTTGGCGACCGTCGCATTACGGGTGGAGTCCACCGTCAGCGAATGGTGACCGTACAGCGCCACACCCGCCCAATCGTAGGAAGCAGTCACCGCGATCTGGCGGGACATCATATCGTTGTTGTTCAGCCACTCGGTCTTGGCCGCCGCACCTGCCCAGGTGTCGTCCAGCAGGCCGGTCTTGTAATATGCCAGACCCGCGATCAGATCCACAGTATGCAGACGGGGCAGCGTATGCCAGCTTTCCACAACCTTGGTAAACGGCGAATACTGGTGGTTGAAGCCAACATAGATCTGCGGTGCGAGATAGTCGACATGACCGGGAGTCTTTGCCCAGTACGCCGCATCGGCATACATCTTGTTGTAGTTCGACTCGAAATTGTAGCTGGGGCTGATGCCGAACACGCAACCCTCGCGCGAATGGCACACCGCGTAGCAGGACGCCAGCAAGTCGTTGACCGCATTGCGGCGGAAATCGCCGATGTCGCTGAAGCCCGACGCATTGTAATCCGCCTTCTCAAAGGTCTCAGGACCGTCCGTGCTCATCAATCCTTCGGGATAGAAGTAGTCGTCAAACTGGATGCCGTCGATGTCGTAATTCTCGACAAGCTCGCGCACACCGCCAACCACCAGATTTTTCACCGATGCGTCACTGGGGATGTAGTAATATTTATTGCCTTTGTAGAAGGTGGCACTCAGCTTTGCGTTGGTGTCCGATGTGCCAATGCGGTAGGGGTTGACCCACGCGTGCAGTTCCATACCCCTGGCGTGCGCCGACTGGATGGCATAGCTGAGCGGATCAAAGCCGGCGTTGATGAGGGGTTTGGCTCGCCAGTTGTAGTTGAACAGCGAGGATTTGTAATACGCGTCGCTGTTGGCACGCACATGGAAATACACCACATTGGTACCGCGGTTGGCGCAATCCTGCATACACGCGTCAATCGCCGCTTTCGAGGTGGCGATATTGCCCGATTTGAGCATATCTTCCACTTCCATATACGGCACCCAGAAGGCACGGGTCGGTGTTTTCTCATCAGGCTGCAACGCCAGCTTCACCATTTCACGCACATCCTGCGTGCCGTATTTGCCATCGCCGTTGAAGTCGGCAAGCGTCGCCGTGATGCCCGTGAACGAAGTACCCGCGAGCGTTTTCTTCAGATAGTTACGAGCGTCGATCGTGTTCATCACGCCGTCGCCGTTGATATCGCCCATCAGGTTGGGCTTGACTGCCGCCGATGCGGGTGCGACCACCATCGCGCTGACCATGGACAACATCATCGCGACAACAAAACATATAGAAAGAATGCGATTTTTCATTGTAATAAAAAACCTCCTTTTTCATCAGTACATTAAAGTATACAAAACCTACTCAATTCTGTCAAGCGCAATTGACAAACCGCCTGAATTTGGATATCATAAAACAAAGGATGTGATGCTTATGAAACAACGGATCACAGCGCTTTTGTGCGCCGCGTTACTCCTGATCTCCTTGCCACTCGGTGTCATCGCCCGCAGCGGCGATGTGGATCAGAACGGTATATGCAACACCAAGGATGTGCGCCTTGTGTTACAGCAGATTGTCGGCGCCGCCGCACTGACTGCTGAGCAACAGGCTCTTGCCGATGTCAACAGCGACGGCACTGTCACCTCGGCGGATGTGCGTGGGCTGTTGCTGTTCATCCTCACAGATGACCCGCTGTCTGCCGCCACTTACTGCGGCGAACCTTACACGGTTCTTGAAAACAACATCCCTCGCTTTTCCGATGCCGACAAGCACGCGACTGCCGTCTTTGAAACCTATGCCCCGCTCGATAGTCTCGGTCGGTGCGGTGTGGCATACGCCAACCTCGGCACGGCGCTGATGCCCGATGACGACCGCGAATCCATCGGTTCGGTGACACCAAGCGGCTGGCACAACCGGCAATACGATTTTGTCAGCGGCGGCTGGGTGTACAACCGCTCCCACCTGATCGGTTTCCAGCTGGCAGGCGAAAACGCCAATGAGCGCAACCTCATCACAGGCACACGCTATATGAACACCGAGGGTATGCTGCCGTTTGAAAACATGGTGGCGGATTACATTAAAGAGACCAACCACCATGTGCTGTACCGCGTGACCCCGATCTTTAAAGGTGACAACCTGCTGTGCGAGGGTGTAACGATGGAAGCGTGGTCGGTCGAGGACGGCGGCGAAGGCATCTGTTTTTATGTGTTCTGCTACAATGTGCAGGAGGGTGTGGTGTTTGACTACGCCACAGGCGAAAACCACGCCGCCGATGAAACTCCCGACGACGATGTCATCACCGTTGTCACCTTTATCCTCAACACCAAGACCAAGAAATTCCACCTGCTGACCTGCCGCCATGTCAGCACGATCGCCGCGGAAAACTATGCCGAGAGCGGCGACACACGCGATGAGCTGATTGCCGAGGGATATGCTCCCTGCGGCACCTGCAAACCGTAAATAAGCAAAAAAACCGTTGCATTTCCGAGAAGGAAATGCAACGGTTTTTATATTCGGAATTTTACAGCAGACCGACGCTCATCATCAGGATGGTGCGGATATCCGCCGTGTCGACCTTGCCGTCGCCGTTGGCATCCGCCGCTTTTTGCTGCTGTGCGTTCAGCGAGTTCACACCCGTCGTTGACAGAAGAAGCGTACGGGCATCGTTGCTATTGATCTGATAATCGCCGTCCACATCGCCGCTCTCATACGCCGAGCGGATCGAAAATTCACGCACGGTGATCTTGGACGCGGCACCGGCGCCGCCGACGACCTGGATGCTGATGTTGTTCAGTTCAAAGCCGCCTGCCGCAACCTTATCAAGATCGATCTCACCCTTGAACGACTGACCGTTACCGACGATATCGTCACCCGAGAGGTTGTTCGGCGCAATGTATTTGTTGATGATCGTGTCCGTGCCGTTGACATTCAGACGGAACACGGCGCTGCCCGCGATCGTCACATCGAAGAACAACTTGCTTCCTGCCGCGACATCCATCTTGCAACCGTAGGTCGCCAGCGGCCATTTACCGTTCGTATTGTTGAGCATCAGTGTGTCGCCGTCGTTGGAAGCCTGGATCAACGATGCGTCAAACGACCAGTCCGCCGCATCCAGCGAAATGTAATCCTTCGGGAGCACATTCTGCACAATGCCCATCGCCACAGCGAGATCGCCGCGCACGCGGACATAGTCTGCCGTTGCCGCAGCGGCATCATTGTACACCGCATTCGCCTGTGCGATTGCGGCATTCACCGCCGCCTGCTGAGCGGCAGGGTAGCTCGCCGCCGAAGCCTCATCGATCAGCGCCTTGAGTGCCGCTTTTTCGTTGCTGTCGGCATACGCACCCGTCTTTTTGACGATCAGGAGCGAGCTGGACACACCGCGACCGTAGGTCAGCTTGGTGTCATCGCCCGCGACCATCGTGGTAGATCCGCCGCCGTCGAGGTTGAC
>JAZRTC010000071.1:0-7371 GCA_045651865.1 Acutalibacteraceae bacterium | reverse complement strand
GCAACGCAAAGTTGGTGTTATCCGTCTGCTTGGCGGGGTCTTCGTAGCTGTGTCCGTTCACGGTGATAATGCCGTTGGTGTTTTCGTTGACCACCGCGCCTTTGGGATTCATACAGAATGTGCGCACCTTGTCACCGTATTGTTTGGTGCGGTACACGATCTTGCTCTCGTACAATTCATCGGTCAGGTGCGCGAACACCGCCGCGGGCAATTCCACGCGGACGCCGATATCCACACGCTTGGATTTCGTGGGGATGTCCAGCTCCTTGCACACGCGCTCCATCCACTTGCTGCCGCTTCTGCCGACCGAGACAATGCACTTGTCACATTCGTAGGACGCGTCCTTGCAGCGGACGACATAGCCGCCGTCGACCACTTCAATCGTCTGCACGGGCGTGTCGAAGAAGAAATCCACCTTCTGTGCAAGGTCGTTGTACAGGTTTTCCAGAACCACATAGTTGATATCCGTGCCGAGGTGGCGCACCGACGCATCGAGCAGATGCAGATCGTTCTGGATGCACAGCGTCTTGAACCGCGTGCCCGCTGTCGTATACAGCTTGGTGCCTTCGCCGCCGTATTTCAGGTTGATCTCGTCGATATAGTGCATCAGATCCAGCGCCTGCTTTTTGCCAATGTATTCGTACAGTGTGCCGCCGAAGTCGTTTGTAATGTTGTACTTGCCGTCCGAGAATGCACCCGCACCGCCGAAACCGCTCATGATCGAACAGCTCTTGCAGTTGATACAGCTCTTGACCTTATCGCCATCAATCGGACAATGACGACGGCTCAGCGCGTGTCCCGCCTCAAATACCGCAACCTTCAGCGCAGGGTTTTGTTGCATCAGCTCATACGCCGCAAAAATACCGCCCGGGCCGGCGCCGATAATGCTTACATCATATTTCATCGCAATAGCTCCTTTATACCATAGCATTTGTAAATCAAACCGTATTATTATACCACATATTTCAGAAAGTGTAAAGTGTTTCGTTTGCCGACAAAAACGACCCCCGCAATGCCTGCGGAGGTCGTTTTACAATCCTTTTTATTTCGCGCCGTTCACAGCAAGGTAGTTCTTGATGCGGGTGACATTCTCTTCGTTGGCAGGATCCTCTTCGAGATACTCGATGATGTCGTAGACATCGACAACCGAGTACACGGGGAAGCCGAACTGCTCTTCGATCTCCTGCATCGCGCCCTTTTCGGACTGACCCTTTTCCTTGCGGTCGACCATAATGAAGGTCGCGATAACCTTGGTGCCCTCAAGATGCGAGAGAATCTCCATCGACTCGCGGATCGCCGTACCGGCGGTGATCACATCTTCGATAATGACGATTTCTTCGCCTTCCTGCGGGATATAACCGACAAAAGTACCGCCCTCGCCGTGATCCTTGACTTCCTTGCGGTTGAAGAAGAACGGCACATTCAGACCGTTCTTCGACAGCGCCACAGCCGCGGAGATCGACAACGAGATACCTTTATAAGCAGGGCCGTACAGCACCGCGTCCTTCTTGCCGAGCTTGTCAAAGTATGCCTTGGCATAAAACTCGCCCATCTTGGTGATCTGGTCGCCGGTCTTGATCATACCCGCGTTGACGAAATACGGGATCTTGCGGCCGGACTTGGCAGTAAAGTCACCGAATTTCAGAACGCCGGCTTCTTGCAAAAATTCAATAAATTCTCTTTTGTAAGCTTCCATGGTTTTCATTCTCCTTATTCCGCGTCGATCGTCGAGATCGTCAGTGTGGTCTCTTCCAGTACATCCAGAAGCGCCTTGACGGTATCAAGCGAGGTGAACATCGTCACATTGTACTCCGTGGCAACCTGACGGAGCTTTGCGCCGTCCGTGTCGCTGTTGGAGCCGGGGTTCTTGGTGTTGATGAGGTACGCGATGTGACCCTGACGCAGTGCATCGGGGATCTCGTCACTGCCGTCGCTGATCTTCGTGCGCACATGGGTGCGGATGCCGTGCTCTTTCAGATAAGCGGCAGTACCCTCGGTCGCTTCGATATTGAAGCCGAGCTGATAGAAACGGCGGATGAGCGGCAAGGACTCTTCCTTATCCTTGTCGGCGATGGTGCAGAACACCGTGCCGTAGTTTTGCAGGTGCATACCCGATGCCTGCAACGCCTTATAGACCGCGCGGGTCATGGTGCGGTCGTAACCGATGGCTTCACCGGTGGACTTCATTTCGGGAGACAGATACGCGTCCAGACCACGGATCTTATTGAAGGAGAAGACAGGCGCCTTGACATACCAGCGATCCTTCTCGTCGGGATAGATGTCGAAGAAGCCCTGCTCCTTCAGGCTCTTGCCGAGAATGACCTCGGTCGCGATATCCGCCAGCGAATATCCCGTTGCCTTGGACAGGAACGGCACGGTACGCGACGAACGCGGGTTAACTTCGATGATATACACATTATCCTGCTCATCGACGATGAACTGGATGTTGAACAGACCCACAATGCCGATGCCCAGACCCAGCTTCTTGGCATACTGCAGGATGATGCCCTTCACCTTGTTGGAGATGGAGAACGGCGGGTACACGGAGATGGAGTCGCCCGAGTGAACACCCGTGCGCTCAATCAGCTCCATAATGCCGGGGACGAACACATCGCGGCCGTCGCAGATCGCGTCGATCTCGACCTCGCGACCCTGAATATACTTGTCAACGAGAACGGGCTTATCCTCGTCGATCTCAACAGCGGTCTTCAGATAGTGACGCAGCTGCTCCTCGTTGGCAACGATCTGCATTGCGCGGCCACCCAGAACGAAGGACGGACGCACCAGCACGGGATAGCCGATCTCCGCCGCTGCGGCGATGCCGTCTTCCATCTTGGTGACAGCCTTGCCCTTGGCGCGGGGAATATCCAGCTCATTGAGCAGGTTTTCAAATTCGTTGCGGTCCTCAGCACGGTCGATGGCGGCACAGTCGGTGCCGATGATCTTCACACCGCGGTCGTGGAGAGGTTGTGCAAGGTTGATCGCCGTCTGACCGCCCAGCGACGCGACGACGCCCTCGGGCTGTTCAAACTCGACGATGTTCATGACATCCTCGGGCGTGAGCGGCTCGAAATAGAGCTTGTCGGCGGTGGTGTAGTCGGTCGACACGGTTTCGGGGTTGTTGTTGATGATGATCGCTTCGTAACCCGCGTTTTTAATGGTCATCACCGCGTGAACGGTGGAGTAGTCAAACTCAACACCCTGACCGATGCGGATGGGGCCTGCGCCCAACACGATGATCTTTTTCTTATCGGTCAGACGCGAGGTGTTCTCGCCCGTGTAGGAGGAGTAGAAATACGGGATATACGCACCCGTGTGGCAGGTGTCCACCATCTTGAACACAGGGAACAGCTTGAGCTCCTTGCGCATATTGTAAACATCCAGCTCCGTGCAGTTCCACAGACGGGCAATATACTTATCCGAGAAGCCCATCTTCTTGGCGGCTTGAAGGATGTCGGCATCCTTGCACTCGCGGAGCTTCTCTTCCATATCGATGATGTTCTTGATCGCCTCGAGGAAGTACGGGGTGATCATCGTGATCTCGTGGATCTTCTCAAGCGATACGCCGTGGTAGATCAGCTCAGCGATCGCGAAGATGTTATCCGAGCGGAACTCGGTGATATATTCGAGCAGTTCATCCACGCTCATATTGTCAAACTTCGACAGATACATGTGGTTGGCGCCGATCTCCAGCGAGCGGATGCCCTTGAGCAACGCTTCCTCCAGATTGGAGCCGATACCCATGATCTCGCCCGTCGCCTTCATCTGCGTGCCGAGCTTGTTGGTCGCCGAGGTGAACTTATCGAACGGGAAACGCGGCAACTTGGCAATGACATAGTCAAGGCGGGGTTCAAACGCCGCCGTGGTGTTGGCGATCTGGATATCTTCAAGTGCCATACCGACGGCGATCTTTGCCGTCACGCGGGCAATGGGATAACCCGATGCTTTGGACGCGAGCGCCGACGAACGGGACACGCGGGGGTTGACCTCGATAAGATAGTACTCCGAGCTGTGGGGGTTCAGCGCGAACTGCACATTACAGCCGCCCTCGATCTTCAGCTCTTTGATCAGCTTGATCGCGGAGTCGTTGAGCATCTTCTCGTCTTCTTTGGAAAGCGTCATGATCGGTGCCACAACGCAGGAGTCGCCCGTATGCACACCGACGGGGTCGATGTTTTCCATACCGCAGATGGTGATGGCGTGATCGTTGGAGTCACGCATAACCTCAAACTCGATTTCCTTATAGCCCTTGACGGACTTCTCAATCAGCACCTGATGCACAGGCGACAGGTTGAACGCGTTGACGCCGATCTCCATCAGCTCGTCATCGTTATAGGCAAAGCCGCCGCCCGTACCGCCGAGGGTGAAAGCGGGACGCAAAACAACGGGGTAGCCGATGCGGTTGGCGGCCTCCTTGGCCTCCTCCAGCGAATAGGTGATCTCCGAGGGGATAACGGGTTCACCGATGGACTCGCACAGCTCTTTGAACATCTCGCGGTCTTCCGCGCGCTCAATGGACGCACTGGAAGTACCCAGCAGTTCCACACAGCACTCCTTGAGAATGCCCTTCTTTTCCAGCTGCATAGCAAGGTTCAGACCCGTCTGACCGCCGATGCCGGGGATAATGGCGTCGGGACGCTCGTGACGGATGATCTTCGCCACATATTCAAGAGTCAGCGGCTCCATATAGACCTTGTCCGCAATGATGGTATCGGTCATAATGGTCGCAGGGTTCGAGTTGCACAGTACAACCTCATAGCCCTCTTCCTTCAGTGCCAGACACGCCTGCGTACCGGCGTAGTCAAACTCAGCCGCCTGACCGATGACGATCGGGCCCGAGCCGATAATCAGAATTTTCTTGATGTCCGTTCTCTTTGCCATATGGAAAACCCCCTATGATTTCTTGACGAGCGGTCTTGCGTCTGCTTTACGGGCAGAATACTTCAAGATACTTTTCGTTTCATTATAACACAGCATCTCGCCGCCGTCAATCCAATTATGCACAAATTTCAGTGTATTTTAAACCATAATATCATAAAACCGCTGTCTTGTCATGAGCAAGACGGCGGTTTTATTCGTATTCCGTTTCAGCCAAAAACGCCGATGCTTCAGCACGGTTTGTCAACACAACAATCTGCTTTTGTGCATAGCGATGCAAAAGTTCCACCACCTGCGGACGGCTTTGCGAGCGGTAGTTCCGGATAAATTCCATGAACGCCGCGTCATCTTCCTCGGGTTCGACCCACGACAGATCACTTCGCTGTTTCCCTTTTCTTTCCCGGATGCCGTCAAGGCAAACCTCAAGCGGATAATCCAGGAATATCACCGTGTCGCACGCCTGCATCCGCAGCTCCATCGTCGATGCATAATTGCCGTCGATAATCCATTCATCTTTTTGCAGAACCTTCGCCAATCTCTCATGAAACACGGACGGCTCCACCATTGTTTTATCTTTATTCCAGTACAAATTGTCCAGATGAACAAGCGGGATGCCCGTGACGGTATGTAACGCTTTGGAAAAGGTGCTTTTCCCGCTTCCCGGGCAACCGATCACAAGAATTTTCTTCATACTTCGCCTTCCAACGCCAACAAATCGTCAATATAATTGTTCAGCAACGGGTCCGCCGCGCAACCGAGCCCAAACGAATATGTGCCTTGGTCGGTCTTGAGCGTCACGGTAGAAGTGGAAGATTGATCAGAAGATTCCGAAAAATCCGTAATTGCTTTGTATGCCTCGTTCAGGTACCGAATCTGCTCTTCTGTCAATGTCAGCACCGATGCCTCTTCTTCACCTGTCTGATACAAAATTGCGTCTGTTCCTTTTGGCTTTATAACAAGTGCCGCGCCGTCGTAACAGTCGGTAATGACAACCGTTTTCGGCATCTGCAAGGCGGTTTTATGGTTTCCTTGAAACTCATCGACTCCAAGCTCTACCAACACCGCTTCCTCAAGAGAAAAATAGTCTTCGGTATTACTGCTGAGTCCGCCTGCCATCATGGCTTTTTGAAAGGAAATCTCTTCGATGTTGCTCAGGTACACATAGGAGCTGTCTTTCACGGCATTCGGCATTCTTCCGCGAATCTCCAAACGGTACTGATAACGGTAACCGTCGCATTGCCAGGTGCCGTCGGACAGCTCGTAATAGGTTTTCATATTGCCTTCGATTGTCTTAACAGGCTCCACATCTTGCTTGCCGCAACCGACGAAGCAAAACACAAACATCAGTGCCAACGCAAATGCTGTCAACCGTTTCAAACCATCACATCCCTGTGCTGAATTGTTATTGCTTGAACCTATCTTGATTCTATTATATCACAGTCCGGTTGAATGTACAATGATGATTTTGAACCCTCACAAATTGCAAGCAGGGGTTGCAACACGGTAGCAAAGAAATAAAAACTATTAAAGATGATTAAAAAATCCCCGCCATCGTCAGCCGACGATGGCGGGGATTCGCTGTTGTTTGTTATTTCTTGATTTTTCGTCCAAGATATCGGTTCACATTGTTTTGGTAATTCACATATTCATCGCCAAAAGCAGTAAGCAGAAAAGGCTCCTCTACATATACGATTTGTAAATGAAACATGAGAATTGCTATGGCACATACCAAAAAGAGTAGCCAATTAAAAAACATAAGTAATACCCCGATATAAACAAGGTCAAATCCTAAGAATGCAGGGTTTCGGCTGATTTGATAAATGCCATCGGTTATCAGTTCAGTTTTGTCTGTGTGTGAAACACCCGCACGCCAACTGTCTCTCATAGTCCATACAGAAAAAACAAACACGGCAACGCCGAGTATAGCCACAGCAGCTCCGACACTTCTCACAGGTATCGGCAATATAGAACTATGTAGAACAATGCTGATCACCTCTACGATTGGTACCAATATTGTGACGATTTTCATGGTAATCTCAATCGTTCTTGCCAATCCTGTTTTGCCTCTGCCGATTTGATCGGTCTGAATTCCTTGTTTCTTTTGATGTATCATTTTGCCGAAATAGCATCCGTAGAAAATCAACAAAACCATAAGTGCTATCATTTGAAAAGGCATTGTGTCTTCTCCTATACATTGGATTTGATAACTACAGCATACGGGTTTTATCCAAAAAAGTCAATAAACGAATCCATCATTGATGCTTTTTTGAGCATCAAAAAAGCATCAAAATGCAAAAAACAGACCGTGCGCCACGGTCTGAACAAAAGTAAAAACGGCTTAAACTCCAGTGTTTAAGCCGTTTTTCTTGGCAGGGGCAGAAGGACTCGAAATCGCTTCGCGACCCCCTCTTGCGGTGCCCAAAACGGCGGTTTGAAGCCATTTTACGCCGTTTTGAGCGCGGCGCAAACACGAGCTCCCTCCATCCACCCCCC
>JAZRTC010000070.1:0-15766 GCA_045651865.1 Acutalibacteraceae bacterium | reverse complement strand
GCAACCGTTATGTCCGAGAAGCGCCGTAAAGCTCCCGCGGGCAATGGCAAGATCAACCCCGCACAGCGCCTGCACGGGATGCACATCGCCGCTGTTGTATTCAAATTGCACCTGCTGTGCTTGCAGGACTGCCTCAGACATAGCGTTCACCTCGTTTTTGTGATTGGATTATCATAGTTTGTGTCCGTAGGGCGCGCAATACAGCCTCCCTCACCGAGGGAGGTGGCACGAGCGTAGCGAGTGACGGAGGGAGCTTCAACGCACCATCGTGGTGACTTGCCAACTCCCCCTGTCGGCTTCGCCGAAATCCCCCTCAAAGAGGGGACAATGCGCAACCCTACGGTGTTGCCGCAAGGTTGGTGCGTTTACAATTGTCGCCGCACCTTGCTTCTTATTCGCTCTTCCACACGGCGGTCGAACCGCAGGGAAGCACCAGTCCGCTTTGCGTCACGGGCAGACCGATCTCGTCTGCCGTCACTGTGCCGCCTTCGATCAGACTGCCCAGAATATACTGCATCACCGACGGGGACAGACCCGCGGTGTAGGAATTGATGACCACAAACAGCGGATTATCCGAGAGTAGCTTGACGCACTCCGCCACGAAGTCATAAATCTGCTCCTCGAGCTTCCACACCTCGCCGCCGGGGCCTCTGCCGTAGGACGGCGGATCCATCAGGATCGCGTCGTAGGTATTGCCGCGGCGTTGCTCGCGGGCAACAAATTTGCCGCAGTCGTCGACCAGCCAGCGGATGGGTTTGTCGGCAAGTCCCGAGGCGGTGACATTTTCACGCCCCCAGGTTACCATACCCTTTGACGCATCCACATGGGTCACGGATGCACCCGCCTTGGCGCAGGCAAGCGTTGCACCACCCGTGTAGCCAAACAGGTTCAGCACGCGGATGGGGCGACCCGCGTTGCGGATCATCTCGCCCATCATATCCCAGTTGACCGCCTGCTCGGGAAACAGTCCCGTGTGCTTGAAGCCCATCGGTTTCAAGCGAAAACGCAGGGTGTCGTAGCCGATCTCCCACGCATCGGGAATGGGGCGATACACTTCCCACTGTCCGCCGCCCGATTTGGAGCGGTGATAGCGCGCGTGCGCCTTTTTCCACAGCGGATGACGGCGTTCGGTATTCCACACGATCTGCGGATCGGGACGGATGAGGATGATGTCTCCCCAGCGCTCCAGGCGCTCGCCGCCCGACGCATCGAGCAATTCATAGTCTTTCCAATTTTCCGTAAACCTCATAACGGTTCTCCTTTTTTCTCCGGCGAGAAGTGATGCTCTATCAAAAACACAGATAGAGCCTTGCCTCCCCTTGAAGCAAGGGGAGGGGGACCGCCGCACGGCGGTGGAGGGGATTTGATGCATATGAAAACCATTTTGAAATGCTAAACTACAATCGTTTTAAATCCCCTCAGTCGGCTGTATTCGGCTTTTTATCAAAACAAACTCTGCTGACCTTCCATCGGGATGCCGAGGTGGTCATACGCCGCGGGAAGCACCACGCGACCGCGCGGTGTGCGGCTCAAAAACCCGATCTGCATCAGATACGGTTCATACACATCTTCAATGGTGACCGCTTCCTCGCCGATCATCGCGGCGAGGGTTTCAAGACCCACGGGACCGCCGCGATAATGCTCAATCATCGCGAGCAGCATCCGACGGTCAACCATGTCCAGACCGAGTTCATCGATGTCCATTCTCGACAGCGCAATGCGCGCCGCGTTCTCGTCAATTTCGCCGCCCGTCAGCACCAGCGCAAAGTCGCGCACACGCTTTAAAAGGCGGTTGGCGATACGCGGGGTGCCGCGCGAGCGCGACGCGATTTCCAGCGAGCCGTCCTCGGTACAGGGTGCGCCGAGGATGCGCGCCGAACGGCGCACAATCTGCCCGAGTTCTTCGGGGGTGTACAGTTCCAGCCGCATCAGCATACCGAAGCGGTCACGAAGCGGCGCGGAAAGCTGTCCTGCACGGGTGGTCGCGCCGATCAGCGTGAATTTCTGCAACGGCAGGTGGATGCTCGCCGCACCCTGCCCCTTACCGTTGATGATGTCGATCGCAAAGTCCTCCATCGCAGGGTAGAGGATCTCCTCCACGGTACGCGGCAGGCGGTGAATCTCGTCGATGAACAGCACATCACCCTCGTCCATATTGGTTAAGAGCGCCGCCAGATCACCCGGACGCTCCAGTGCAGGGCCCGAAGTGATGCGGAAGTTAACCCCCATCTCGTTGGCAATGATGGCAGCAAGCGTCGTTTTGCCAAGGCCGGGAGGGCCATACAGCAACACATGGTCAAGCGCTTCCGAGCGGATCTTCGCCGCTTCGATAAACACTTTTAAATTTTCCTTGACCTTTTCCTGTCCGATGTATTCGTCCAGACTGCGCGGGCGGAGCGGGTTGTCCCCGTCATCCTCGGGCAAGGACTCCATCGAAACCAGGCGGTTTTCAAAATCCATTTCGTCGATCATATAAAAGCCTCCTTGTGTTTGCTACACGCAAAGCCTCCCTCTCCGAGGGAGGTGGCATTTGCGGAGCAAATGACGGAGGGAGTTTTACACCGGGTTTGATTGCTCCTCAAAACTCCCCCTGTCACGGCATTCACCGTGACATCCCCCTCAAAGAGGGGGACAACACCTATCTCTTCGCTAACAATTTCAATGCCTGGCGCACCAGATCCTCGACACTCATCGTTTCATCGAGCTTGCCGACGGCCGCCGCCGCCTCGCTTTGTGAGAAGCCGAGCACCGACAGCGCCTTGACCGCCTCGGCGGCGTTGCCGAAGCTGACCGCATTACCCGTGGGGAGTTCGATGCCGCTCACCGACGAGGTCAGTGCCGCAACCTTGTCCTTCATTTCCAGCACGATGCGCTGGGCAAGCTTCGGGCCGACGCCCTGCGCACGGGTGAACGCCTTGTGATCCCCCGATGCGGCGGCAAGCGCCACCTGATCGGGCGACAGCTCCGACAGCACCGCGATCGCCGCCTTCGGGCCGACACCCGTGACGGTGAGCAGTTGCTTGAAACATTCCAGTTCCTTCTGCTCGGCAAAACCGAACAGCTCGATCGCGTCCTCGCGCACATCCATCATGGTGAACAGCATCACCTCCGCGCCGAGTTTGGGTAGACGGCGGGCGGTATTCATCGTGATGCGGCATCGGAAACCGACACCGCCGCAACACACGACCGCCACATTCGGTTCCAGATGGATGAGTTCTCCTTTTACACTGTATAGCATGGTGTTACTCCTTTTCAGGTTAAAGCATTATCCCTATTCACTCTTGTTCATCAATTTCTGCTTGATCGCCGATGCGCCGCTTTGCGCGTGACAGATGGCGATGGCCAGCGCATCCGCCGTATCATCGGGATGGGGTGTTTCTTTCAAACGGAGCAAGCGGCGGGTCATTTCCATCACCTGCGGCTTTTCCGCCTTGCCGTAGCCTGCCACGGCACATTTCACCTGCAACGGCGTGTATTCAAACACCGCCACACCTGCCTGCTCGGCGGCGAGCAGGATGACCCCGCGCGCCTCACACACCTGCACAGCCGTGGTTTTGTTGCTGGTGAAATACAGCTTTTCAATCGCGATCGCATCGGGCTTGATTTTTTCCAGAATCGTCACCGAGTCACGGTAGATCTGCAACAGACGGCTGTTGAACGGTGTGTGCGCTTCGGTCGTGATCGCACCGAAGGCAAGCGGCAGATACCGTCCGCGCTCATAGCGGATCGCGCCCCAACCGATGATCGCATAGCCGGGATCGACCCCTAAAATCACCACACGCCGTCACCTCATTTCCGAAAAATAGCAATATGTACCGATTATCCATTTTATCATAGCACAATCCCCTGCAAAACGCAATGCTTATATAGAGGTAGAAAATAAATATTTTATAAAAAATTTTTCAATTATAGGCTGTTTTTTTCAAAAATACGCGGTATAATGAAGGTATCTGTCGAGTACCACGATTTCCGAAAGGAGTTTTTTGTTATGGATACCATTCGTCTGCAAAACAAAGGCAACGCCCTCATCGTCGCACACCGCGGCATGAGCGGACTGGAAAGGGAAAACACCTGTGCGGCATTCGTTGCGGCGGGCAACCGCTCGCATATCGGCATTGAAACCGATGTACACAAGACTGCCGACGGCAAATTCGTCGTCATCCACGATGACAACACCGCCCGCGTAGGCGAAATCGACATCCCCGTGGAAGGCTCGACCTTTGAGGCACTGCGCGCCGTGCGCATCAAGGATAAAGACGGCTCGCTTGCCCGCGCCGACCTGATGATCCCGACGCTCGAGGAATACATCCGCATCTGCCACCGCTATGACAAGATCGCGGTGCTGGAATTCAAAAACTGCTTTGAAGACGAGGATATCGCGAAGGTCGTGAGTATCATTGATGAGCTCGGGCATCTGGACAAGACCATCTTTATTTCGTTCTGGTATGAAAATCTCACCTCGCTCAAGGCGCAGTTCCCGCACCTGCCCGCGCAGTTCCTCACGGGCGAGCGCGACGACCACGAATGGCTGTGCGGCGAGCTTGCCGAAAAAGGCATCGACATCGACATCCAGTGGGGTGCGGTGACGAAAGAGCGCGTCGAGATGTGGCACGCGGCAGGACTGAAGGTCAACTGCTGGACGGTCGATCACCCCGACGATGCCGCCCGTTTAATTGAAATGGGTGTGGATTATATCACAAGCAATATTTTGGAGTGAGTGTCCGCGCAGAGATCTGCGAAATTGCCGGAAGATTATCATAAACAAGAGGATATCTATGCAACTACATCTTTTCGGCGGGATTGCCCGCTATGAACCTGAAAATATCTGCCGTCTGTTCCTGCCGCACGAGGCGATCACGCTGTGTGATGCCGTGCCGACGGGTGACGGCGTGCGCGTATCGGCAGGCGTCGACGGCGAGGAAGCCGTGTGCCGTGTGATGCTCGGCGATTTTGACCGCGAGGTGCGTGCGAAAATCGACCGCGATGACCCGTTAATGTCCTTGTGGGGTACGCCTGCCGAGCTGACAGTCGCAACACTGATTTATCAGCAGTTTTGCGAGCTGTTTCGCACCACCCAGCCGTGGGGATTGCTCACGGGTGTGCGTCCCGTCAAGCTCCTGCGTCGCCTGACCCACGAAGTCGGTGAAGAAGCAGCGCTTGCCTATTTCCGCGAGCGCCTGCTGTGCAGTGACGAAAAAGCGGTGCTGGCACAGCGCACGCTTCACGCCGAGGACAAGATCCTGTCGCTGTCCTCCCCGCAATCGTGCAGTGTGTACCTGTCGGTGCCGTTTTGCCCGACCCGTTGCTCGTATTGCTCCTTTGTGTCACACACGACCGAAAAATCGCAGTACCTCATCCCCGATTATGTGACGCTTCTGTGCCGTGAAATCGAGGAAACGGGGCGTATTATCCGCGATCTCGGACTGCGTCTGGACAGCCTGTACATCGGCGGCGGTACGCCGACCACGCTGTCGGCATCCCAGCTGGAAGCGGTGATGCGCACGGTCACGGACAATCTCGACTTGTCGCACTGTCTCGAATATACCGTCGAAGCGGGTCGTCCCGACACCGTGACGGAGGATAAACTCAAAGCCATTCTCGCAGGCGGTGCGACGCGACTGAGCATCAATCCGCAAACGCTCCACGACACGGTACTGGAAACCATCGGTCGCCGCCACACGGTGGCGGAATTCCACGATGCGTTTGCCATGGCACGCAAAGTCGGCTTTGACCACATCAACACCGACCTGATTGCGGGTCTGCCGTCGGATTCGCTCGACGGCTTCAAAGCCTCCGTTGACGGCATCCTCGCGTTGTCGCCCGAAAGCGTGACCGTGCATACCTTGTCAATGAAACGCGCTTCGCATCTTGTGGTACGCGATCACTCCGAATACGACGCAGGCGGCGAGACTCCGCAGATGGTGCGCTATGCAAACGAGCGGCTGTGGGAAAGCGGGTATCACCCGTATTATCTCTATCGCCAGACCCGCTGTGTGGGCAATCAGGAAAACACCGGCTGGTCAAAGGACGGTCACGACGGACTGTACAATGTGTTTATGATGGATGAGACGCACACCGTCATCGGTTGCGGCGCGGGCGCGGTCACCAAGCTCAAAGCGCCCGACCGCGACTATCTCGAGCGCGTGTTCAACTTCAAATTTCCCTATGAATATATCGATCGGTTCGACGAAATGCTCGACCGGAAACAACAGGTGGTGACCTTTTATGACCCCTACCGCGAACTCCTGCAGTCATGATCTGCAACATTTGAAAACACAACTCATCGCCGATGCGGCAGGTCTGATCGCGCGCGAGGAAGCGCGCTATACCCATCAGATCCAAACAGCGGCACAGACCATTGCCGCTGCCGCAAAAGGCTTACAGTTCGTGTGGATGTGCGGCCCGTCCTCGGTGGGCAAGACCACAACGGCACGGCGGCTGTGCGCGGCGCTCGAAAACCGCGGTGTGCAGGCGTTTGTGGTATCGCTGGATGATTTTTACCGCGGGGTGGGCAAAGCACCGCTCCTTGAGGACGGCAGTTTTGATTATGAATCCCCCAAAGCACTTGATCTGCCCCAGCTTCACCGCTGTCTGACCGAGCTTGCCGCAACGGGTGAAACCGACCTGCCGCGCTATGACTTTGAAGCGGGCAAGCCGAGCGATTGCCGCACACATCTTCGTATCACGGGGCGCACCGCCGTTATTTTTGAAGGAATCCAGGCGTTTTCACCGCTGTTGACGGAGGGACTCGGCGACCTGCCCGTTCCCTCCCTACGGCTGTTTATCAACACCCGCACCCGCTTTACCGACGGCGACACCATGTTGCTGTGCCGCCGCGATATCCGCCTTGTCCGCCGTCTGCTCCGCGACGAGCGTACCCGCGCGACCTCATTTGCCGATACCATGGCGATGTGGCAAAAGGTGCTCAGCGGCGACGAGCGGCACATCTTCCCTTACAGCGACAGCGCTCAGCTGCTCATTGACACCGCGCTTGCCTATGAGCCGTGCGTGACGGCACCGCTGATCACCGACAAGCTGGCGGCGCTGTACGGCACGCCGTATGAGGCAACTGCCCGCCGTCTGCAAAAGGCACTGGCACGGTTCCCCGCTCTGCCGCAGGACAGTGTCCCTGCTGACAGCATCCTGCGTGAATTTATCGGAAACTCTTGCACCTTTTGAAAAAAAGGAGTATACTATAAGAAATCCATGTGAAAGGACGGAAAGTTTATGACTACTTTTGAAGATATCCTGGCAAAAGCCCGCGACATCGTCGGTTCTGTCAAAGACAAGACGGGTGAAATCGTTGACAAAACGAAGATCAAGCTCGCCATCGGCGATCTGGAAAAGAAGCTCGCCGCCACTTTTGAGGGCATCGGCCGTCTGGTGTACGACGCGGAAACCACCGACGAAGATATCGCCGAGTTGAAGGCGGATGCATTTGAGACCGTCAAGGAACTGCAGGATGAAATCGCCAAGATGCAGGCACGCCTGTACGACCTTGAGGGCATTTCCTGCTGCGGTGCATGCGGTGCTCCCAATGAAAAAGATGCCACCTTCTGCAAAAAATGCGGTAAAGCCCTGTAAATTTTCCCTTTTTCAGGCAATTTTTGGGAAAAATATGGCACAACCACTTGCAATCTGCCCGAAAATAGGGTATAGTGAAGTGGTTGCAGAAAAGGAAAGGCGGTCGGTCGGATGGCGATTCATATTGAAACCAAAGAACGCTACTCAACCGAAGATCTGCTGTTCATCATGAAAGCGCTCCGCTCTCCCGAGGGTTGCCCGTGGGACCGCGAGCAGACGAACAGCTCCATCCGCACCAACTTCATCGAAGAAACCTATGAAGCGATCGAGGCAATCGACAACGGCGACGATCACGCACTGTGTGAGGAGCTCGGCGATGTGCTGATGCAGGTGGTGTTCCACGCGCAGATGGCATCCGAGGACAACCGCTTTTCGTATGACGATGTGGTGGACGGCGTGTGCAAAAAGCTGATTGTCCGTCACCCGCATGTGTTCGGTGACGGCGAGGCAAACGATGCCGCCGCTGTGCTGAAAACCTGGGATGCGATCAAACGGCAGACCAAGGGTACTGCCGAGCAAAGCACCCTGCTTCGCAATCTGCCCCGCGCCCTGCCCGCGCTGATGCGCGCCGCCAAGGTGCAGGAACGCGCCGCACGCGTCGGCTTTGACTGGCCGAGCATTGACGGCGCTCTTGACGCCCTGACAAGCGAAACGGCCGAACTTAAGGAAGCCATCGCCGAGGGCAACAAGGAACATATTGAGGAAGAGTTCGGCGATCTGCTGTTCTCCGCTGTCAATGTGTCCCGCTTTTTAAAGACGGACGCGGAGATGTCTCTTGCCGCCGCGACCGACAAATTCATCCGCCGTTTCACGCGGGTGGAAACTCTCGCCGCTCAGCGCGGTGTGGAAATGCAGTCTGCTTCTCTTGAAGAGCTTGATGCCCTGTGGGACATCGCCAAGGCGGAGCAGGTATAAACCCGTTATCCAACGCGAGTCCGCGTAAGATATAAAATTTAAAATTCAGGAGGTAAACCCATTATGAAAAAAGCAGAATTGACTGCCATCGTGGCAGAAAAAGCAGGCCTGACCAAGAAAGACGCCGACGCAGCGATCTCCGCTGTTGTTGAGGCTGTCACCGAGGCTCTCGTGAACGGCGACAAAGTTCAGCTCGTCGGCTTCGGCACCTTCGAGGTTCGTGAGCGCGGCGCTCGCACCGGCCTCAACCCCCGCACCAAGGAGACCATCGAGATCCCCGCTTGCAAGCAGCCCGCTTTCAAGGCCGGCAAGGCTCTGAAGGACGCTGTGGCGAAATAAGTTACGGTTTCATCAGTAAACGCAAAACACCGCAGAACATTCTGCGGTGTTTTTTGTGTGGAGAAGTGCGGTGACGCGCGGAGAACTGCGCGCCACATAGCCTCCCTCCTTGAGGGAGGTGTCGAGCGAAAGCGAGACGCAGGGAGTTTGGTTGCCGTCGGTTGTGTATATACTCCCCCTGTCACCTTCGGTGACTTTCCCCTCGGAGAGGGGGACAACGGTATGTGCATCGGTTTCGGATGCTTCCGTCACGGTTATGTCTTACTTGCTCTTAAAGGAGGTTTTCTTATGCGTCTGGACAAATATCTCAAGGTATCACGCCTGATCAAACGGCGCACCGTCGCCAACGAAGCGTGTGACGCAGGTCGCGTCACCGTCAACGGCAAGGTTGCCCGCGCCTCCTACGATGTGAAGGTCGGCGACGAAATCGCGCTGACCCTCGGCGCTCGCGAAGTGCGCGTCGAAGTGGTCGCCGTGCAGGAGACCGTCGCCAAAAATGACGCGTCGATGCTGTACAAAATTTTGTAATACAAACGCCTCCGATGTGCATACAATGGCACAAAGGAGGCGTTTTGTTTATGTTTTGCAAGATCACGGACATGCACGACAAAGAGGTCATCAATATATGCGACGGCAACCGCTTAGGCTGTGTGGACGATGTGGAGATCGACACCTGCACCGCCCAGCTGTGCGCCATTGTCATCCACGGCAAGCCGAAACTGCTCGGTTTTGCGGGTCACACGGAGGATCTGATCATCCCGTGGAAAGAAATCGAGATCATCGGTGAGGAGACCATCCTCGTCAACCGTCCTGCCTGCCCGCCGCCACCGCGCAAACCGCATTGGTTTGATAAGCTCGGGCGGTAAGGCATCCGCGAATTGAACCACACCGCAACGCCTCCCTCCTTGAGGGAGGTGGATTTTGGCATCGTCAGATGCCAAAAGACGGAGGGAGTTTTACCCGAAATCAGTTGCCTTATAAACTCCCCCTGTCACGGCATGCACCCTACGATATTGACCCGCCCTTATATCTCCAGCACCTCGCGCAGGGTATCGAGCGCGGTGAGGCCTTTGGCGATCTTCACAGTATAATACGGCTTGGCGCCTGCACTGATCATCATACGGTTTTTCAGCACCGATGACAGTGCGGACGCTTTTTCCATATCCAGCACTTTGGGGAACAGCAGGATTGCATCGCGTTGCTCGCGCACCTCGGTGATGCCCGCCGCCACCGCCATATTGCGAAGCAGAGCGACCTCCACCAATCCCTGCACCGCCGCAGGCGGTTCGCCGTAGCGGTCGATCAGCTCATCGTAAACATCCAGACTGTCGTCGTGATTGCGGATACCCGCGATACGGCGGTATGCCTCAAGACGACCTGCCGCATCGGCAATATAACTTTCGGGGATGTGCGCGCTGACCTGCAGATCGATCAGGCAGTCCTCCTCGCTCATCGCGGGCGCTTCGCCCTTTTGCTCGCGCACCGCATCGGCAAGCAGACGCAGATACATATCGTAGCCGACCGCTTCCATATGTCCGTGCTGTTGCGCACCCAGCAGATTACCTGCGCCGCGGATCTCCATATCGCGCATCGCGATTTTGAAACCGGCACCGAATTCCGTGAATTCCCGCATTGCATCCAGTCGCTTGGCGGCGACCTCATCCAGCACCTTGCCGGGGTTGAATGTAAGATATGCAAACGCGCGGCGGGAGCTTCTGCCGACGCGACCGCGCAGCTGATGCAGCTGGGACAGGCCGTAACGATCGGCGTTTTCAATGATAAGCGTGTTGACATTGGGGATGTCGACACCCGTTTCGATGATGGTGGTGCAGACGAGCATATCCACCTCGCGGTCAAGCACCTGCCGCCAGATATCCGACATCTGCTCTTCGGTCATTCTGCCGTGCGCCACGGCAATGCGTGCCTCGGGCAGGCGCATCTGCCATCCTGCCGCCACCCGCTCGATATCGTCGATGCGGTTGTGCAGATAATACACCTGTCCGCCGCGGCGAAGCTCGCGCTGAATCGCGTCGGTGAGGATGCGCTTGTCGTGTTCAAGCACAAATGTCTGCACAGGATGACGGTCTTGCGGCGCTTCCTCGATGATGGACATGTCGCGGATGCCGCTGAGCGCCATATTCAATGTGCGCGGGATGGGGGTTGCCGACAGTGTGAGTACATCGACCGTCGGGAACCGCTCCTTGATCTTTTCCTTTTGCGCCACGCCGAAGCGTTGCTCCTCGTCGATGATGAACAAGCCGAGGTCTTTGAGCTTCACATCCTCGCTGAGCAGACGGTGTGTGCCGATGAGCAGGTCGATCTGCCCGTTCTTCACCCGCTCGAGAATGATTTTTTGCTGTTTTGGTGTGCGGAAGCGCGAGAGCATCTCCACCTCAACGGGAAATCCCTCAAACCGCGCCACCGCCGTGTTGTAATGCTGATAGGCAAGAATGGTGGTCGGCACAAGCAACACACATTGTTTGCCCTCGGCGATCGCACGAAACGCGGCGCGCAGCGCAATTTCCGTTTTGCCGAAGCCGACATCGCCGCACAGCAGGCGATCCATCGGGATCTCGCGCTGCATATCCAGACGGATCTCATCCGCACAGCGGAGCTGATCGTCCGTTTCCTCATAGGGGAAGTGGCGCTCAAAATCATATTGCCACTCGCCGTCCTCCGAAAATGCATAACCCTTGGTCGCCATCCGCTTGGAATACAGCGCAATAAGCTCCTTGGCGATATCCTTGACCGCCGCGCGCACGCGGGATTTCGCCTTTTGCCACTCGACACCCCCGAGACGGTGAAGCTTGACCGTCACCTCGTCCTTGGTGCCGATGTATTTGGAAACCATATCGAGCTGGGTCACGGGGACATACAGCATATCCCCTTTGGCAAACTCGATTTTAATATAATCCTTGACGACACCTTGCATCGTCACCTGCTGTACGCCGAGGTATACACCGATGCCGTGTGCCGCGTGGACAACATAGTCACCTTTTTTCAGTTCTTCAAGACTGCCGATGGGTGCGCCGCGGTCTTTTTTGGCGAGCAGGCGACGCTTTTTCGAGCGAGCGGAGCGACCGTGTGTCAACACCGCCACCCCTGCCGTCGGCAGATCAAAACCCGATGACAGACCGCCCGTCGTCACCAGCACACGCGATTTGACGGGTTCTTCGGGATGCGGAGCATAGAGTGCGGGAAGTCCCGCCGCCACCAGATCTTCGGCAAGTACCTTGGCGGTTTTTTCCTCGGGGCCTGCCAGCACGATTGCCGCCGCCTTGCGCGCCATCAGGTCGCGCAGGTCATCGGCAAGCAACTCCACCGACCCCGAAAACGGCGGCAACTGCCGCACATCCGTGTGCAGGTCGGTGCGAAGCGGCATTTCGCGGATGGTGCGGGCGAAATTTTCCGTCAGCACGAACGGGTGCTTTTCGAGTTCCGCCAGCCACGCGCCTTCCTCAAGGCTGTGCTTCTCCAGCGCACGGCACAGCTTCCCTTGCTCCATCAGCCCTTTAATTTCCTCACCCGTGCGCCATGCCGCCGCGCGGAACTGCTCCGAAACGCGGCTCCATTCGCACGCCACGATCACACTGTCGGGCAGGTAATCATACAAGCTCGCCTGCTCAGCATATAACAGCGGGGTATAGGCTTCCAGCGACACCTCACCGCCGCCGCGGATCGCCGCCGCGTCGCTGAGAAGATGGTCTTTTGCGATCGCCTGCTTGCCGCGAAGCGATGTGGCAAGCGTTTGCAGTTTATCGGCAAGCGCCGCGGGATCTTCGCACAGATATTCCGTGGCAGGCGGGATGCTGACGGCATCCACCGCATCGATGCGGCGCTGGGTCTCGCGGTCGAAATAGGACAGCGTATCCACCGTGTCGCCCCACAATTCGAGGCGGATCGGATGCGTCTCGGCGGCAGGGAAAATATCAATAATGCCGCCGCGCACGGCAAACTGTCCCGCGCTTTCCACCTTTTCCACCCGCTCATAGCCCGCCGTCACCAGCGCGGCGGGAAGATCCGCAACGGGGAGCGGGCGGTCAGCGGTGATATCCAGCGTATTGTCAAGCAGTACATCGGGCGGCACGGTGAATTGCGCCGCCGCCTCTGCTGATGCAACCACACAATCGGCGCCGCCGTTTGCTAAGCGACCGAGGACGGCAAGGCGCTGTTGTTCATATTCGCGCGATGCCGAGCGCATCACGCCGAAGGTAAGCTCCTTAGCGGGAAACAGCACCGCCTCCACGCCCATGGCGGTGAGATCTTCGGTCAGCTTTGCCGCCTCGGCTTCATCACCCGTCAGCACGAGCGGGCATTTGTGCGCCATTGTAAACGCACCGATCAGCGCCGCGCGGTGAATGTGACCGAGTCCCGTGATGAGTGCAGGCGTCTCCTTGTTGTTGACAGCGTACATCAACGCCTTCACCGTCGGCTCGGCAAGTATGGTTTTGTAGAGAAGATTGTTCATGAGCGGTGTCCTTTCCGAAAACGACCGAATGGGGCGGGTACAACCGTACCCACCCTGTGGCAATATTGTTCAAGTGTATTTTCTCTCAGCTCTCTCTGACGAGGGAGGCAAAGGTATAGCTATCTTTTCCGCGTAGAGACGGTCCGTTTTGTGCGCCGGTTTTAGATACTCCCGAACGGCGCGCACCGCAAGGTGCGTTTATCATCCGTCCGCAAAGCGGACACCGTTTCTTTTCACGATTCTCTCTTATCTCTTTACTGCCCTTATTTCTTGCTGTACAGATTCATCGCTTTGGTGATATCGCCTTTGGCGATCCACACGGCGGCATCTGCGGCATCGGCAAACGCCTGCTCGATGACCTTTTTATCCGCGTCCGTGAACCGCGACAGCACCCACGCCGCCAGATCGTAGTCGGGGTGCGGCTTCATACCGACGCCGACGCGCACGCGCGCGAAGGTATCACTGCCGAGGCACGCGATGATGTCCTTGAGTCCGTTTTGTCCTCCCGCGCTACCGCTTGGACGGATGCGGAGCTTGCCGACATCGAGGTTGATATCGTCCGAGATCACGACGATCTGCGAGGGTTCCAGCTTATAAAACATCGCCGCCTCCTGCACCGCGTGACCGCTCGCATTCATCATGGTCTGCGGCTTCATCAGCATCACCTTGGTGCCGTCATCGAGCGTTGCCGTCGCCGTGAGGCTGTGGAACTTGGCGCGGTCGATTTTGACACCGAGCGTATCCGCCAGCTTGTCGATGCTCAGAAAGCCTGCGTTGTGGCGGGTGTATTCGTATTTTTTACCGGGGTTACCCAGGCCGACGATGAGAAAATCCACGGGGCCTGCTGCATTTTTCTTTAAAAACATAGCCATAATTCCTTTATACATCCGTAAGTTTGCCTTTATTATGGTATAAATTTTCGTGAAAAGCAAGCGGATTTTGCAGAAAATGCGCCGAAATGTGAAAAAATCGCGTCCTTTTTCGGAAAAGTTTCAAAAACTACTTGAGAAATTGCGAAAAGCTGTGCTATAATGGAGCGTGACACAGTGCGCCCATTTTTTGGTAAGTGCTGTGCTGAATCTGTCAATCTTTAGAAGGAGGCTATATAAATGTCTACTAAGTATGTTTACCTGTTCTCCGAAGGCAACGCCACGATGCGTGAGCTGCTCGGCGGTAAAGGTGCGAACCTTGCTGAGATGACCGCAATCGGTCTTCCCGTGCCGCAGGGCTTCACCGTCACCACTGAGGCTTGCACCCGTTACTACGATGACGGCCGCAAGATCGACGACTCGATCAAAGCGGAGATCCTCGAGAACATCACCAAGATGGAAGCAATCACCGGCAAAAAGTTCGGTGACAAGGAGAACCCCCTGCTTGTTTCCGTGCGTTCGGGCGCTCGCGCTTCGATGCCCGGTATGATGGACACCATCCTCAACCTCGGTCTGAACGAGGAAGTCGTGGAGACCATGGCGGCTATGTCGGGCAACGCTCGCTGGGCGTATGACTGCTATCGCCGTTTCATCCAGATGTACTCCGATGTCGTTATGGAAGTCGGCAAGAAGTACTTTGAGGAACTCATCGACAAGATGAAGGAAGAAAAGGGCGTGACCCAGGATGTCGACCTCACCGCTGACGACCTGAAGGTTCTCGCTGAGCAGTTCAAGGCTGAGTACAAGAACAAGATCGGTAAGGACTTCCCCACCGATCCCGTGGAGCAGCTGATGGGCGCTGTCGAAGCGGTGTTCCGTTCCTGGGACAACCCGCGCGCAAATGTCTATCGCCGCGATAACGATATTCCCTACTCCTGGGGTACTGCTGTCAATGTGCAGATGATGGCGTTCGGTAACATGGGCGACGATTGCGGCACCGGTGTTGCATTCACCCGTGACCCCGCAACGGGCGACAAGGGCCTGATGGGCGAGTTCCTGACCAACGCGCAGGGCGAAGATGTCGTCGCAGGCGTCCGTACTCCCATGCCCATCGCGGAGATGGCTGACAAGTTCCCCGAGGCTTTCGCAGAGTTCAACAAGGTCTGCGCGATCCTTGAGGATCACTACCGTGATATGCAGGACATGGAGTTCACCGTCGAGCACGGCAAACTCTTCATGCTCCAGACCCGTAACGGCAAGCGTACCGCAAAGGCGGCTCTGAAGATCGCTTGCGACCTCGTTGAGGAAGGCATGATCGACAAGAAGCAGGCTGTTGCGATGATCGATCCCCGTAACCTCGACACCCTCCTCCACCCGCAGTTTGACGCGAAGGCGATCAAGGCGGCTACCCCGATCGGCAAGGGCCTCGGCGCTTCCCCCGGTGCAGCTTGCGGTAAGGTTGTCTTCACTGCTGAAGACGCTGTTGCATGGAATGAAAAGGGCGAAAAGGTAATTCTGGTTCGTCTGGAAACCTCTCCCGAAGATATCGCAGGCATGAAGGCCGCTCAGGGTATCCTGACCGTTCGCGGCG
>JAZRTC010000069.1:0-22087 GCA_045651865.1 Acutalibacteraceae bacterium | reverse complement strand
CATGGCTACGATCCGACTTGTTGCAACGGGTTGCGTGGTCGTGGTCGTCGAAGTTGTCGCCGTTGTGGTCGTGGCGGTTGCCGTTGTAGTTGATGTTGTCACAACGGGCAAAGTCGTCGGAGCATCGGGGATTTCATCACCCGCGACAACATCGCCGTGCACCTGCACAGTCGATACACCGTAACACTGTTTGATCCACGCGTTGAGCATCATCCAGGTGTCGCGAAACGGAAAGGTATCCGCAAACCAGACATTGACAGCGTCAAAATACGATCCGCTGACGAGCGCCTCTGTCGAAAACGCAGGAATTGTCGCCAGATCGCGGTTTTCCATCGCGGAATGAGTCGGACGGAGCGGCATCACAAACGATACCACCGCCAAACAATAAAAGATCAGCATAAACACCGCAACGCGGATTACGCGCACTTTTGCCGTGCGCCGCGCAAACGGTGAAATGGTTTCTTGTTTTTTCACAGTTCTACCTCTTTATATTGAAAAATACCGTTAAAAACGGAAATACAAAAACGGATTGTAGCTGTTGCCGATGAGCATGGCCGTGCCGAGGAACAACAACACCACAGGAGCAACAATCTGCGCAATACCGTACACAACAAACATCGCCTTGGAGGTCTGCGACTTGTTTGCCATCGCCTGCGACACCGTTTTCACAAGCGGTGTACAGCCAAGGATGGCAACCGCAAGGAAGATGCAGTTTCCAAGGAGCAAGGTGTTGGTCTCGAAGTTTGTCAGCGTATTGCCGTTTGCCCCGAACATACCGCACACCATCGCCCACATCTGCGAAAGATCCTCCACGCGGAACAGTACCCAGCCGAAGAACACGACTGCCAGCAGATAGATATGACGGAACACGCGTGGCAGGAAATCCAGCACCATTCCGAAAAACAGCTTTTCCAGCGCGAGGAACACAAAGAAATACAGTCCCCACAGCACGAAATTCCAGCTTGCACCATGCCACAAGCCTGTCAGCGCCCACACAACGAGCATATTGAACAGCTGACGCAGTCTTGAGCAACGGTTTCCTCCCAGCGGAATATAGACATAATCGCGGAAGAAGCTCGACAGCGACATATGCCATCTTCTCCAAAAATCGGTAACCGTCTGCGAAATATACGGAAAATTGAAGTTTTCTTTATAGTGGAAGCCGATCATCTTGCCCATACCGATTGCCATATCCGAATATGCCGAGAAATCCAGATAGATCATCAGCATATAGCACGCCATACTCGCCCACAGGGCAACAGCGGGAAGTGCTGTGACCTGTGTCAGGGACAAGGCTTCGAGTGTATCCTCGGCTTTGAGCCCCAAAAACTGCTTGGCGAGCAGATCGCATTGGTTGGCAATCAACGCCTTTTTAGCAAATCCGACCGCAAAGCGCGTGATACCCTCGGACATTTCTTTGAACGAGGTTGTGCGGCGCAGAAGCTCCTCCGACACATCCTGATAACGCACAATGGGGCCTGCGATACATTGATGAAACAGGCTGACATACAGCAGCAACAGATGAAATTTGCGTTGCGGCGGCACTTCCCCGCGGTACACATCGATCACATACGACAACAGCTGGAAGGTGTAAAACGAAATGCCGATGGGCAGCAAAATTTCAGGAATTACCGTCGGATAACCCGTGAACAGCTGCAAATTCTCCATAAAGAAAGTGCCGTATTTGAACACACCGATGCCACCAAGGCTAAACACACATGCCAGTATCAGCGCCAGCCGCGCACTCCACATCCGCCCGCGCGCCCGTGCGACGCCGACCCACAGGGACAAAAGCCAGTCAACGAACGCCATGGCAACAAGCAGTACCACAAACACCGGCTCGCCCCATGCATAAAACACCAGCGAAAACAGCAGCATCACTATGTTTTTGACACGGACATTTTTGGCAAGAAAATATATAAGTAAGTTCAGCGGTAAAAACGCATACACAAAAATCAGTTCCGAAAATACCATATTTCGACAAATTCCTCTCTTATCTGACAGTCCACCTTTCATTGTAAGCAAGGAAACATCACAAGTCAAGTAACAACTTTGACCATTTTTGGTTGCACCGCCGTCACAACGGTGGTATACTACTATATATATCCTATAAGAAAGAAGCGAATCTTTATGAAAAAACCGTCCGCACTCACACTCATCCTGTCGGGGCTTGCCACTGCTGTGATTGGCTTTTTGCTGTTCTGGTTTCAGCTCCCGCCGCTCAACCTGCGCAGTCCGAGCTTCTGGCTGTTTGTTGCCCAGGTGCTGATTGCCGCTCTCGCCTGCTTCTCACTGGGTTCGATCATAGCAGGAATCAAAGGCTTAGGCATCCATGCCGACCAAAACGGGCAGGTCATCTTCCGTAACCCTCCGTCGTTCAAGCCGAAAAAGAAGTTTTTTAAAAGCTGGCGCGGTATGATCGTGATGACCGTTCTCGCGATTGTAGTGTTGCTGTTCGGCGGCACGCTGATCGGCGCCGAGATCTTTCACGCGGGCGCTTACCGCGATCTCATCGTGATTGAGGAAGGCGACTTTGCAACCGATATTGCAGAGTTGTCGATGGATCAGATTCCCGTTGTCGATCGCGACACGGCAAGCCGACTCGGTCAACGGCAGCTCGGCACCATCCCCGATCTGGTGTCGCAGTTTGAGATCTCACCCGACTACACCCAGATCAATGTCGGCGAAAAACCCATGCGTGTCACGCCGCTTGTCTACGCCGATATCTTCAAATGGCTGGGCAACCGCCAAAACGGCATCCCCGGTTATATCACCGTCGACATGGTCACACAAGAGACCGACCTTGTCCGCTTGCCCGAAGGACAGGGCATCCGTTATTCGGAAAGCGAGCTGTTTATGCGCAACATCATGCGCCATCTGCGCTTTGCCTACCCCACCGAGATTTTCAGCGAAGTGCTGTTCGAGATCGACGATAACGGCATACCGTATTGGGTTGCCCCGTGCATGAAATACCGCATCGGGCTTTGGAACGGCATTGATGTCAAGGGTGCCGTGCTTGCCAACGCCATCACGGGCGAAACGCAATATTACGACGCAGCAGACATCCCGCAGTGGGTCGACCGCGTGTACGATTCCTACCACATCATCAACCAACTCAACTGGAACGGCAAATATCAGGAAGGCTTCCTCAATGCCTATTTCGGTCAACGCAATGTCCGCGTGACCACCGACGGCTATAACTATATCGCCAACAACGACGATGTGTATCTTTACACCGGTATGACCTCGGCAACCGCCGACGAATCAAACATCGGCTTTGTGCTGGTGAATATGCGCACCAAAGAAACGAAGTTCTACGAAGTGCCGGGTGCAGAGGAATATTCGGCAATGTCCTCTGCCGAGGGCCAGGTGCAACACCTCGGCTACAATGCGACTTTCCCGCTGCTTTTGAACATCGCTGACCGCCCGACCTATTTTATGGCGCTGAAAGATGCGTCGGGACTTGTTAAAATGTACGCGTATGTCGATGTCGAGCGCTATCACATCGTCGGCACGGGTGATTCCGTGAAGACGGCGCAGGCGGATTATATCGCGAAGCTGACAAACTCCGACGAAGTTGAGATTGAGCAGACCACAAGCGACCTCACCGCCGTGATCACCGAGATCCGCGAAGCGGTTGTGAACGGCTCGACGAAGTATTATCTCCGCCTTGAAGGCGACAACCGCATCTTTATTGCGGATATCAGCGTCTCGCCCGAACTGCCCTTCCTGAAAAGCGGCGATACCGTCACACTGTCGGTCGTGACCGCTTTGGAGGATGCCCCCACGGTGGAAGTAACTGCCGTGACTGTGGGATAAAAAGTATACTATAAAAAGTCCCGCGGTATTTCATTGAAAATACTGCGGGACTTTTTGTTATTCGATTTTAAACAAGACCGTTGACCATATCGAACAAGCGTAAGGCGTAGAGAGAACACCATTCGCTCCGATTCCGGTTGTTATCGATGTGATACGCAGGGGTCTGCGCACCCTACGATGTTGCCGCAAAGCATTACCCTGCAAACGCAAAAACACCGCCCTGTTTGCACAGAGCGGTGTTTTCATTTTGAAGAAAAAGTTGATTATTTAATCTCAACCTCAGCGCCAGCCTCTTCGAGCTTCGCTTTGATCGCCTCAGCGTCGTCCTTGGAAGCGCCTTCCTTGACGGTCTTGGGAGCGCCGTCAACAACTTCCTTAGCTTCCTTCAGGCCAAGGCCGGTAACTTCCTTAACAACCTTGATAACGCCAACCTTGTTCGCGCCCGCGCTCTTCAGCACGACATCAAACTCGGTCTTCTCTTCCTCAGCGGCAGCAGCAGCGCCGGGAGCAGCAGCAACAGCAACGGGAGCAGCAGCGGAAACGCCGAACTCCTCTTCGAGAGCCTTGACAAGCTCAGACAGCTCAAGGACAGTCATAGCCTTGACTTCTTCAATGATTTGAGTGATTTTCTCAGACATGATAAGTACCTCCGTTTTTAGGATTGTTTTTAAAATTTTGTTTCTTGTGACACGCTACGATGCGCGTCGGATAGGGGTTGCAAAAATTGTTTGAGACATTACGCCTCGGCGCCTTGTTTCTCGGCGATCGCGTTCAGGACGCGAGCAAGACCGGAGATGGGCGCAAGCAGGGTGCCCAGCGTGATCGCGACCATGACATCCTTCGAGGGGATCTTACCGAGTTCGTCGACTTTCGCCGCATCGATAACTTCGCCATCGAGGAAACCTGCCTTAACAGAGAAGGTCTTGCTGGTTTCTGCGTACTTCGTAAGGATACGAGCCGCAGCAGTGTGATCGTCGTTGCTGATCGCCAGAGCGGTCGAGCCTTCCAGAACAGAATCCAGAGCGGACAGACCAACATTCGCAGCAGCACGGCGGAGCATCGTGTTCTTCACAACGAAGTATTCGATGCCTGCTTCGCGGAGCTCACGGCGGAGCTTCGTGTCGTCCTCAACATTGATGCCTTTGTAATCGACAACAACACCGGCGACAGCGTTCTGCAGCTTTTCGGTCAGGTTCGCAACGAGTTCCTGCTTTTGCTTCAAAATCATTTCGCTTGCCATTATTCATTTCACCTCCCAAGTGATAATCGTGGTTATAATGGCTGTAAAAAAGCCCTCTCTGCTTTCACAGAGAGGGCATAAGCGACAACAGGACAGTATTCTCCGACAAAACTATCGGATAAACTTTTCCATGCCATCCCTCGGTAGGTGATCCTAAGATCGTTATGTACAGCCGTACACCTACTGTCTGTGGAAAACAGCAATATGGATTATATCACAGTCTTCTTCAATTTGCAAGTATTATTTTGCGAAATCCGCAAAATAATTTAGCCAACCTTGTTGGGGTTGATTTTCACGCCCGGGCCCATCGTGGAAGCGACGGTGCAGGAGCGGATGTACTGACCCTTTGCAGCAGCAGGTTTTGCACGAACGATCGCGCCGAGCAGAGCCTCGAAGTTCTCCTGGAGCTTCTCGACACCGAAGGAAACCTTGCCGATCGGGCAGTGGATGATGTTGGTCTTGTCGAGACGGTACTCGATTTTACCCGCTTTAGCTTCAGCAACAGCCTTTGCGACATCGGGGGTAACGGTACCAGCCTTCGGGGTCGGCATCAAGCCACGGGGGCCGAGGACCTTACCCAGACGACCGACAACGCCCATCATATCGGGGCTGGCGATGACGACATCAAAGTCCATCCAACCGCCGTTGATCTTAGCGATCAGATCGTCGTCACCGACATACTCGGCACCTGCTTCGGTAGCAGCGGTAGCCTTGTCGCCCTTCGCGAACACGAGGACGCGGACTTCTTTACCGGTACCGTTGGGCAGAACGATCGCGCCGCGGACCTGCTGGTCAGCGTGACGGCCGTCAACGCCAAGCTTAACATGCACTTCGACAGTCTCGTCGAACTTCGCCTTGCCGGTCTTCACCGCAAGGTCGAGAGCTTCGGAGACATCATAAAGGTTTTGCGAGTCGATCAGCTTCGCGCTGTCGACATATTTCTTACCGTGTTTCATAATGTGTTCCTCCCTGTTGAGTCCGCCTGATTTTGCTCATTCTTCGAGCAGCGGCGGCTGAGTGGTAAATCGGAATGTTGAGGGGTTCCTCCCACCCGAAAATCAGTCGACGACTTCGACACCCATGCTGCGCGCGGTGCCCGCGATCATGCTCATAGCAGTCTCGATGGTAGCGGCATTCAGGTCCTTCATCTTCGTCTCGGCGATTTTTCTGATTTGCTCGGTCGTGATCTTGGCAACCTTGGTCTTGTTCGGAACACCAGAGCCCGACTCAATGCCGCAAGCCTTCTTGATGAGGACTGCCGCAGGGGGAGTCTTGGTGATGAACGTGAACGAACGGTCCGCATACACGGTGATAACGACAGGAATGATCAGACCCACATCGTTCTTCGTACGCTCGTTGAATTCCTTGGTGAACGCCATGATGTTGACACCGTGCTGACCGAGAGCAGGGCCGACAGGGGGCGCCGGCGTGGCCTTGCCCGCCGGAATTTGCAGTTTGATGTAACCGGTGATTTTTTGAGCCATTTTTACTTGCACCTCCAAAATTCGTGGTCAATGGCGGAACAGCTCACGACCTCTGATTTACAGAAGCGACCGTTCCTCCCACAGCAGGAAGAGTGTCCTGCACACAGGTAATACGCCATTTGCGTAAAACTTCTTGCTTACTGAGCTGTCGGCGCTTAGCCGTTGAACAGCTCGACCTGGTCGATCTCCACCTCGGCGCTGGTCTCGCGACCGAACATCGAGATGAGGACCTTGACCTTGTTTTTGTCTGCATCGATTTCTTCGACATGACCCGTGAAGTTTTCCAGCGGGCCGTCAATGATGCGGACCGTGTCACCGACTGCAAAGTCAATGACGATCTCGTGCACTTCCACGCCGAGCGACTCGACCTCCGCCTCTGTCAGCGGTGTCGGTTTGCCTGCAGGACCGACAAAGCCCGTGCAGCCGCGTGTGTTGCGCACAATGAACCATGTGTCGTCGCTCATAACCATCTTCACGAAGACATAGCTCGGGAAGAGTTTGCGTTCGACATCACGCTTTTTGCCGTCTTTGATCTCAGTCACCGTTTCGGTGGGAATACGGATTTCCTGAATCAGCTCGCCCAGACCGCGGTTTTCCACGATCGTTGCGAGGTTATCGGCAACCTTGTTTTCATAACCCGAATAGGTATGTACGATATACCACTTTGCTTCGTCCATCTGTCAGCCCTCCTTGCAATTACGCCGCGGAGGATCAGCCCAGCGACAATACCAGATCGATCAGTGCGGACAAGCCGAAGTCGACCAGGCAGACCAACACGCCGAGAACCGCGCAGACAGCCAGCGTTACCAGCGTATTGCGCACAACGCTCGAAAAGGTCGGCCAGATGATCTTCTTGAGTTCGCCTTTTGTGTCACGCAGATACTTGCCGATCCGACGGAACATACCGGGTTTCTTGCTTTTCTCAGACTTCGCGGGTTTCTTTTCCGCTTCCGTCTTGCTCACGATTTTTTCGTCAGCCATCGAGACCCTTCCTTTCTGTTTTCAAGTCGAATGATCAGTATCTTACTTCGTTTCGCGATGAACAGTGTGCTTCTTGCAGAAGCGGCAGTACTTGTTCATTTCCAGTCTGTCCGGATCGTTCTTCTTGTTCTTCATGGTGTTGTAGTTGCGTTGCTTACACTCCATGCAAGCCAGTGTGATCTTCACTCTCATTCTAACGGCACCTCCATATTTCGGAAATTGATAAGCCTCCCTCGTGAAAGGGACCGCGCAAAAATGCGCGCAAAAAAATAACCCCTTTTTGAGGTATAGCAATTGTATCACACTATTTCCATTCGGTCAAGCCTTTTTTGAAAATATTTTATTTTTTCTCAAAAACCTCTTTACTTTCGTGGTTTATTATGCTAAAATTTTAAAGTACGAAACACCAAAAGGAGATGTTACTATGAATTCCAAAATCAAGGACTCCAACGCCGACTTCCTGTTTCAGGCGATTCTGCAGCTGGAATCGGTCGAAGAATGCTATCAGTTCTTTGAGGATCTGTGCACGGTTGCCGAAATCAAGGCGCTGTCCCAGCGTATTGTCGTCGCCAAGATGCTCAGCGACAAACGCGTATACAGCGACATCGTTGCTGCTACAGGCGCATCCACTGCAACCATCAGCCGCGTCAACCGCTCGCTGATCTACGGCTGTGACGCGTACGACATGGTGTTCGGCCGCATGCAGGACAAGGATATTCCCCTGCCCTATGCCGAGGAAAACCAATGAACGATTACCGCGCCTTAGCTGAATGCTATGACCGCCTGATGGACACCGATTACAATGACCGTGCCGATTATCTGCTGTCGCTGTTTCGCAAGCACGGCTCTAAACCGCATACCTTGCTTGATCTGGCGTGCGGCAGCGGCAGTCTGACCGCCGCACTGTGTGCGCGCGGACTGGATATGGTCGGCGTGGACCTGTCACAGGATATGTTGGCGCTCGCGGCGGAAAAATGCCCCGACAGCCTGCTACTGTGTCAGGATATGCGGGAACTTGACCTGTACGATGTTACAGACGGCGCGGTATGTACAATGGACAGCCTGAATCATTTGCTGAGAACCGCCGACCTGTCGGCGGTCTTTGCGCGTTTACGGCTGTTCATTGCACCGCAAGGTCTGCTCATCTTTGATGTCAACACACCGCACAAGCATCGCCACACCCTTGGCAACAATACCTTTGTTCTGGAGGACGATGAGGTGCTGTGCGTATGGCAGAACAGCGTCAACGATAAAACCTGCACGGTGGACATGGCGCTCGATTTCTTCCGGGAATGCGAGGACGGCCGCTATGAGCGCACAAGCGATACCGTGCGTGAACGCGCCTATACGCTGAACACCTGGTACAAACTTCTGGAGGAAGCGGGTTTTACTCCGCTCGCCGTCTATGAAGATATGACCGAGGATGCACCGCAGGAGGATTGCGACCGCTGGGTCATTGTGGCACAGAATATGCGTCCTGCCGAAGAGTACACATAATCAGAACGCATACATAATATAGTATATAGGAGAATATCATTACTATGGGTAAACTGATCCGTTGCATCGACTCCTCTGCCTGCGTGATGGCGATGGTGCTCGATTCCACCGATATTGTTGCTCGCGCCGAGCAGATCCATCAGACCTCTGCTGTTGTCACAGCGGCACTCGGTCGGTTGCTGACCGCCTCGTCGATGATGGGCGTGATGTTAAAAGGTCGCGACGACACCGTAACACTGAAAATCAACGGCGGCGGCCCCGCCGGCGTCATCACCGCCGTATCCGACAGCGAAGGTTTCGTGCGAGGCTACGCACAACAGCCGATCGTGGAGATTCCGCTCAAACCCAACGGCAAGCTGGATGTCAGCGGCGCGCTCGGCACTGACGGCTTCTTATATGTATTAAGAGACACCGGTGCTACCGAGCCGTATGTCGGTTGTGTGCCGCTGGTCACGGGCGAGATTGCCGAAGACATCACCACCTATTATGCGCAAAGCGAGCAAACACCGACTGTGTGTGCGCTCGGTGTGCTGGTCAATCCCGACCTCACCGTCAAAGCCGCAGGCGGACTGCTTCTTCAGCTTCTTCCCTTCTGCCCCGAATCGGTGATCGATCAGGTGGAGAAAAATATCGCCGCGCTTCCGCCGATGACGACCATGCTCAGCGAAGGGTTGACCCCTGAGGAAATTGTACGCAAAGCACTCGAAGGTTTTGATGTGGAGATCCTCGACGAATACGAACCGACCTACCGTTGCAATTGTTCAAAGGAACGCGTTGAGCGCGCGCTCATCACGCTTAAGCCCGAGGAACTGCTGGAATTGCCCGACGAAAACGGCATTGTGGAGACCACCTGCCAGTTTTGCGACGCGGTTTATCGCTTCACTGAAAGCGATCTGCAGGAGATTTTGAAAAAAAATTAAAAAAATATCAAATTTGGTGTTGACATTTCGGAAAGGATATAGTATCATATAGGTCGTCGCGAGAGACACGACACCTTCGGGAGCATAGCTCAGCTGGGAGAGCACCTGCCTTACAAGCAGGGGGTCACAGGTTCGAGCCCTGTTGTTCCCACCATCCTTTTTTAAATGTGGCCCGGTAGTTCAGCTGGTTAGAACGCCAGCCTGTCACGCTGGAGGTCGACGGTTCGAGCCCGTTCCGGGTCGCCACATTTGCCTCTGTAGCTCAGTTGGTAGAGCAGGGGACTGAAAATCCCCGTGTCATTGGTTCGATTCCGATCGGAGGCACCATTTTTGCGGCTTTAGCTCATCTGGTAGAGCGCCACCTTGCCAAGGTGGAGGTAGCGAGTTCGAGCCTCGTAAGCCGCTCCAAAGAAAAGGCGTCAACAGACGCCTTTTTTACACGGTGGCATAGCCAAGTGGTAAGGCGTGGGTCTGCAAAACCCTGATTCCCCGGTTCAAATCCGGGTGCCACCTCCAGAAAAAGAAAAGACACGCTTTTAGCGTGTCTTTTCTTTTTCAACTAAATCCGTCCTAACGGACGGGATAAATCCATCTTCGGTGGGTGAAATCACTATGTGGTGAAATCCGACTTCGTCGGGTCAGGGGACGGATTTAATTTCACCGAAACCGCAAGGATTCGATTTCACCAAAGGCGAAAGCCTTTGATTTCACCGTGCGTTAGCACGATTTCACTTTACTTGCATTGTTTAAGCGTTAATGTTATAATATTCGTAGAAATTCTACACTCAAGGAGGCGAAGCTTATGAAAACATATCAAATACTCAATCTGATTGCGGGAATCTGTCTGCTTGTCGGTGTTATCCTCAATCTACTCAACCGCTTTACGGAGCTTTCCCCTGCATTGTATTTTCTGACCGTTCCGTTTTTATTAGCGGCGATCATCTTGTACGGTATTGCTTTGAAATGCTATAAACAATCCAAATAAATCTAAACATAAAAACAGGTCGATGCTTACAACAAGCATCGACCTGTTTGTTTATTTATCGTTCTTCTTTTTCGGCTTGCAGATGATCACTGCCGCAGTCACCGCTGCAACGGCGAGTGCCGCCGCACCGACAGCGAGCCACGCGAGCGGTGTCTTGAACCATTTGCCGCTCTCCCCCGCGTTGGCAGACGGAGACTTTTTCGAGGTGTCTGCCATCCTGACAATGCGCACGGCGCGTTCGAGGTCTTTGGAAAGCACCTGCTTTGCCTGTTCGTTTGCCACCGACGAAACTGCATCCTGCAATTTAGACAGTGCCTTTTCGTTGCCCGCTTCCTTTGCGGCGGCGATGGCGGCTTTGACAGCCGTTGCCTCGGCTTCGGTCATACCGCCCAAAGGCAGGATGATCTCGTCAATGCGCCCGCTCATATAGTCCAGTGTCGCGGCAACCGAAGCACTTGTATCCAGGAACAGCGGCATCGCCTCGTTGCGATATACCGTCTGCTTTGCCAGAGGGGCAACCTGATCGGCAAGATACGCTTTTGCCTCAAAATAACATTCGCCGTATGCCCCGTAGGAATTGTTCTCGCGTGCCTGACGCTCGAGTTCTTTGGCACCGAGAATATCCATCTGTGCACCGAGACCCGTCACGACCATGCAACGCTCACCGCCGAGCTCAACCGCTTTGCGGATCTGCTCGCCGTAGCCGTCGCCGTATGCCATCGGATGAAGGATATCGATCAACCCTTCCTCCAGCCACTTGGGGAACTCCTGATACACCGCATCGAGTGCGTGCGAGAACGGGAACGCCACATCTGCCGCCAGCACCACATCAGGCGCCGTGCTGTCGAGCATCGCGCGGATATCGCGCACCCACTGCGTGACGCAGTCACGGCGGTACTGACACCAATCCTCCCAATACGCGGCTTCGCGATCATATTTCGGCGTCACACCATAGCCGTATGCCTTTTCAAAGCCTGCAAATGCCGCCTCGGTGTAGCCAAAGTCCGCTTCGTCCGTATTCACATAATAGCGGATATAATCCATTTCAAAGCAATCGATATCGTATGTCGTCACAATGTATTTATAGAACTCCAGCAGATATGCCTTTGCTTCGTCATTGGCGGGATCAATCATCATAAAGCCGTCCTTGTTATACGGCAGACCCATCTGATTGAGCGACAGCCACTCCTCGCGCTGACCCGGGACAGTGCGCTCCTCATAGCCGTTGTCGATCGAACTGCCGATGCACATAATCGGCATCCACAGATGACATTCCATACCGTATTTATGGCAGGCATCAACATACGCCTGCAGGACATCAAACTTGAATGCGGGATGACGGCCGAAAAGACTGCCCTCGGGCACTTCCATAATCACGCCGTTTTCAAACCAGCCCTCGACGCAGACGAAGTTGACACACGCGTCGCGAAGCTCTTTGACATAGGCATCCACTTCGGCGGCAGTCTTTTGAGAGGGACGGATCCACACACCGCGGTATTGCACGGGATAGCTGTCGCACAGTGCGTTGCACAGCACCTCCGCCCGATCAATAATCTCATCACAACCGTCCGCAAACGCACTATCGTTCTTATTGGCGTTGTACGCATCGGATACCGCCTGATACTCTGCACGAAGCGCATCCAGCGTCGATTGTGCCGCCTCATAATCGGCATACACAAATGCCGCCTTCGCCGCATCAATATCACGCTGTGCCTCATCAAACGAATATGTCACCGCTTTGCGAAGTCCCTCGGCGCTGTATGTAAACACCACATTGAGCGTTTTGGGGTCGTATTCCGCAGTCATACCCTTGACGATCTTCACACGCATCCACTTGGCGGTAGATCCGTGAAGCGACACGACATAGCCGTTTTGCGGAATTTCCGAATTGTTGCCGCCGAGTTTCGTGACAACACCATCTTCCACCACGACCTCATAGCCGTATTCGTTCGTACCCGTTGTTGCGCCGTACTCAGGCGTATACAGGATCATCTGATTCTCACCGCGCGAGGCGTTGACCGCGTCTGCGGGATTGTCAAACGAGAAAAACGGCGATTCTACGGCAATCGGTTGATCGGACACCGTCAGCGTGGTGGTACGGCGATCAAAGTGCACATAGTCGCCAATATTGATGTTCTGGTGAATCCAGGTTTTCATCCGTTTGCCACCCTCCTTTTCATCGTCGTGTCCCGACACCACAAAGCCGCCCGCGGGAATTTCTGCGTTGCCGTTCGTGATCTCTGTTACGCGGTTGTCACTGCCGACAACTGCTTCGGCACCCCAGAAATTTGTGCCCGTGCTGTCACCATACGCATCTGTGTACACGACCAGCTTACCCGCATCACGCGTGCAGTTATAGCCGTTCACTTCTATTGTCAGTTCCTTTGCCGATACTGCCGTCGGAATCATTCCGCACAACAGAATCACCCCCAATAATAAAATTACTGCTCGTTTCATACTGTCATCACTCCTTGCTTTTTAGTATACCATATATCTTTGCTGACCGCCACTGTTTTTTACAAAATCCACCTGCACACAATCAGTCTTTTCGTATTCCTTTGCGAAAAATGTCGCAATCGTTTGGTAAAGAGGATTGACGAACATCTTTTGCGTTTGTTATAATAGGTATATAAGGATGTTTCCAATCAAGGAGGTATGTTGTATGTTTGACCGTGCAGGACTGAAAACCGCGGCAAAAACAAGGGTGTTGCAAAACCGCTGGATGGCGGTGCTGATTTGTCTGGTGGCGGCCTTTTGCGGTGCAATCGGAGGTAACGGAGGCGGCATCACGCTCAACCTCGGCAACTTTGATCCGGATCCCACCATTCATTCGAGTTCACCCTCATTCGGCACGCAGATCTTTGATTTTGATTATCTTCCTATCTTGATCTTTATTGCGGTCGTGGCACTGATTACAATGCTGGTGGCGTTTGCATTCCAGTTCTTTGTTGCCAACATCATTCATGTCGGTTTTTGCGGTTGGTTTTTGCGTTACAGCCGCGGCGAAAACCCCGATTTCGGCGAGATGTTTTCCCGTTTCAATCACTTCAAAACCACCATGCTTGGTATGCTGCTTCGGGATGTGTACATCTTTCTGTGGACATTACTCCTGATCATCCCCGGTATCATCAAATCGTTTTCCTATGCTATGGTGCCGTACATCCTGTATGAAAACCCGACAATGCCCGCTTCTCAGGCACTTCGGATCAGTGAAGCGATGATGGACGGTTGGAAATGGGAGCTCTTTAAATTTGAACTGAGCTTTATCGGATGGTATATTCTCACCCCCCTCACCTGCGGACTTCTCGGTCTTTTCTTTGTCAACCCGTACTACTACACCGCTCATGCGATGCTGTTTGATAACATCAAATACGATGCTGTATATACTCGCGGCGTGGTAAATGCCTCTATGTTGAATATGCCGCTGTATCCGTATGAGCCCGAGACGGAAGTTATCGAATAATATGATAAAAACAGCCTCTGCAAATATATTTGCAGAGGCTGATCTTTAATTATCTGTTTTCAACCAACAGTTGAGTTGTTTCAACAGTTGCTTTATGGTACAGCGTACGAAATTACGCTATACTGAAGATGTTAAAAGGAGGTCGTTTTATGAGTCATCTCAACCAGATCATAGCTCAAAAACTAATTTACTACCGCAAGCAACGACAGTTCACACAAGAGGAACTCGCTGAACAACTCGGCGTGACATTTCAGGCGGTATCCAAATGGGAAACCGCACGCAGTGCGCCCGATATCACCTTGTTACCGATCCTTGCTGATATATTCGGTTGCACCATCGACGAGCTGTTTGGGCGCACAACGCCCGCCACGGTGATTGCATATGCGTTGCCGTGGAATAACGACGACCACTACCATGCGGCATTGTTTAAAGGTTGCGAACTGATCGACAGCGGCGAGGCGCATCGCAAATTCACTTTCGTGATCGAAGCCGAAACCGTAGAATGTCTTGCTGTCCACGGCAACGCCGAGCTTCACGGCAATGTGCACGAAAGCTGTGTGGTGAACGGCAATCTTGAGGTCGCAGGTGACATTCTCGGTGAGTGTGCCACCAACGGTAATGTCTCTGTGGAGGGCAATATCAACGGCAATGTTGCTCCCGGAAACAATGCCAGCATCGGCGGCAAAGTCATTGGCGATGTTGCCGCACTGAACAACATCGCCATCGGCGGAAATGTAACCGGTGATTGTTCCGCAAAAAACAACCTATCCGCCGACAGCATTAAAGGTGACTGTGCCGCCGGCGGTAACATTACTGTCAAAGGCGATGCCACCACCAAATCGATAAACGCGGGCAGCGTCCATATCGGCGGCGATGCCAGTATTAAAGGTGAGGCTCATTGCGGTATCCTCGAATGTGGCAGCATCAGCGAAGGCACGATCGTGATTCATGAGTAATCGTAACGGTTGTGATGAAAACAGACGGGACATTTGTCAACCTACAGTTGACAAATGTCCCGTCGCGATTGGTAGACGAATGCTCCGTGTGTATGGTACAATACAGGTACAACATCGGTGTTCAGAAAGCTTCAGGAGGTATGTACTATGACAATCGGTACTCGTATACAGCAGTTGCGGCAGTCCCTCAGTATGTCACAGGAAGAATTCGGCGAAAAACTGCAGGTGTCCCGCCAGACGGTTTCCAAATGGGAACTCGATCAAGCCTTTCCCGAACTTGCCAAGATTGTGCAGATCAGTCGCTTGTTTTCGGTCACAACGGATTCTCTTTTAATTGAGGGCATCACCTCGTTTGATTTGCCTGCCGAGAAATTTATCGGCGGTATTTACCGCGGCGAGCTTTGTGAGATTGTGGAGACAGAAAAATACAGCTTGATCTACGAATGCAGCGCCGATAAAACGGTTCTTACGACGACACTCTACAGCGGCTATGTAAACAAGAAAACGCTTGTCGCCATCTGTCAGCGTAACAACACCACAGACACAACCTCGTATGCCTACCGCACGCAAGTGGGATATACCATCACCAACGATGCCTCCCTGTCCGCGCGTGTAGGGGAAGCGTATGATCCTGATCGGACCGCCAACCTGAAACGACTGAAAAGTTTTGAAACTCTGCCCATCGGGGACCGCTTGCCGACAGTCAGCGAGGTCGGCTTACGAAAAGCTCTCGCCGCCTGGCGATGCGGTGCAGATCTTATCGTCGACAACAACCGTTTTCTGTTTGTTATCTTTGCGGATGATCAGGAATACACCCTGCATATTACGGTTAAAGACACCAATATTTACTGCTCAGCATCCTACAATGTTGTGTTTGATATGGGACTGTTCGGCGTATCACAGTATTTCCGCATCCGCCATTATCAAGACAATCACGCGCCGTATTGCACATTTTATGCCGATTTCCCGTCTGCTCCGCCTTCTCTCGAACCGCCGACGAATACCCTTGAGAGCAAAAGTGACTTCGTATGGACGGTCAAGCGTTACAACGATGATGAGATCGTATTAAACGGTTGCGGCGATGATGAATATGTCTATCGCCGTGACCGCAAGTATACCGAACGGTATAAAATACTATAACAATAACCCCGCGGTATTATAAAAAATACCGCGGGGTTATGTATTTCTTATCAGTCCACTTCAACCCAGTGGTTGACACCACCGCAAGAGTTGGCGAGGATCAGCTCGTCCACACTCAGGCGCATGGCCGTCTTAGCAGGAAGATCAAACTCGTACATACCCGAGCGCTCATCCCACACATCGCAGTACGGCTTGCCGTCCACGCCGAACCACCATCTGCCGTCTTTTTCGATCAGCAAGGATTTATCAACGCCCGCAAACGCGTCTTCGAGTTTCGCAAAGCTATAAGGCTGCATGTTCAGCTTCTTCTCCAGGATGTTGCCCTCTTCATCGCGCGCGATGATCATCAGAACACCCGTGTTGTGGCCAAAAATCTTCACACGACGGGTACGATCACCTGCGTTGATGAAGTTGTAATTGGTGGTGTACTGCACCATCCAGTTGCCCGTATTTGCCTTGAGTGCCTCGCCGTCGGTATGCTCGTTGTCGATGATCACAGGCGTGCCATCGGGCATCACACACTCAAACACGATCATATCCGTGCCGACAGCCGTGTGATTATCGTTCGGATTAAGTGCCGTAAGCCAATCGTAGCCCTCGCGCTCGAAGGTCTGCATATTCAGCGGAGCAAACGGCTCCTTGACCTCCTGCCAGTTGGGGTCGCGGGTCACGGTATATTTTACAGGGAGTCTGCCCGCCTTGGTCTCATCACTGACGATGAAGGAGATTTCCGCTTCCAGAAGGCCCTTGGTATCCTTATCAATGCCTTTATACTGCGCCGCAAAGTTGCGGTCATCACGCTTGACGATATAGCCCTGCTCAGGCTTCGTGATATCGCACTCCGTCGGCTCGGTGTAGCACCAGAACGAGCCGTGAAGCTCGCCGCCCTCAATGATAAAGCGGACTGCACCGTTGGCGCATTTACCGCAGAGGATCGCCTGATCCGCCGTGACGCCCGACCACGAACCCGTGGGCAGGTCACCCGAGGTGCCGCCGATGACCCAGTAATATTCACCCGGTGCCACTGTCACGGTATCCGCAACAAACTTGTTGGGGTTATAACGGACATAGTCACAGCCAACATACATCGGATTGACAGTCTTGCCGTCAGCAAGGAAATAGTCAGCAGGCAGATCGAACTCCATGCCGTAGAAATCGATCCATTCACGCTGACCGAGCCACTCGCCGCGCACCTGATTGCCAATATTGGTCACGGTCACGGTGACGGGTTTATCGCCATCGTTGTACAGTTTATAGCCAAGGAAGAACGGCTCGCCCGTATGGTTCGAGTGCTCATAAGTGAAGAAGCACTCACCTGTCAGATGTTCGTTTTTCAACAGCATCTGGTTGAGATCGGGAGCAAACATCATCTCGGGGTTGTTGGAATAAATATACACGCCGCCGGGACGCTTGACATATTTCACTTCCGCAGCAGGTGTCAGATCTTCATTATGAGAAAGCGTGGCTGTCCACGTTTTTCTGCTGAACTTGGGCGGATAAGGCATATCCTGGCGCTCAGCCTGCATTTTGTGTGCGGGTAAAGAGGCTTCTACTTTGTATTTGCCGCCTTCGAGCTCGGTGATTTTAACCATCGGGATCTCTCCTTATTATACAATTTGGTCGTACAAACAGACTATACCATAATCTGACAAGAAAGACAAGTAGTAAACCGAAAATCGTTATTGCAAGTGTTTTTATACTAATTATCCCTTCCAATAACAAAAGCAGTGCGACCGACGCTTTCTTAAAAAGGGAAGCATCGATCGCACGATTGTTGTTTAAAAGGGCAAGACTCCGTTATCGTGAATATTCTTTAAAATCTGTGCCGCCTGCGCACGGCTGGCGAATCCTTGCGGACCGATCTGTGTCTCGTTAAGACCTTTGATCACACCGCGATCCAACGCCCAAACAACGGCTTCTTGAGCGAATGTGCTGATTTTTTCACTATCCGTATATTGTTCCGGTTTGGTTGCCGCCTCAGGGGATACAGTAACGTCGTATCCCTTTTTCCGTGCATAGCGATACAACATCGTGACTAACTGTTCACGGGTAATTTTATCACCGACGCCGAAATCTGACGGATTATACCCAGTGACTATTCCGTTACTGCTTGCCCAATTAACAGCAGCTTCGTAATAGCTTCCGCGTGCAACGTCGTTAAATCCGCTCTTATACTTATACTGCGCCAGATCTGCTCCGTCGATACGGGCAAGCACCAGCACAAAATCCTGACGGGTAATATTATCTGCAGGCCCGAACATACCGCTTTCGTAGCCTGTAAAATATCTATGCGCAACGGCAAATTCGACCGCCTCGTAATACCACTGCGTATTCTGCACGTCGGGAAACGTATAGGGCTCAATATAGCGACTACCACAAGTCGTACAAGTGAACGTGGTGTAGCCGTAAGTCGAAGTTGTCGGGAAAGTTGCCTTGGATGTATATCGGTGATACCCGTCGGCACTTGTGCAGTACACGTAAAACATAATCGAAGGATCAAAATTGTTTTTGCCGATTGAAACCTCCGCCCACCGCGTTTTCGTATCAAAGAAAATCACAGTCTCCAACGCATCACAACCATCAAATGCATAATCCTCAATACACATCATATTGATGACCGACGAAATATACACGTATTGCAAAGATGAACATCCATAAAATGCATACTCGTTGATTCCCAACGCATAAAGGCCAAGCCAAACAGCTTTCAGCGAAGTGCAATTCGCAAATGCATAATCGGTAACGTAAAGCACGTTGTCCGTGATGATCACTTCTTCCAGATAAATGCAATCCTGAAAAGAACCGATCGCAATCATATCTACACTCTCTGGAACAACATAACCGACGTCGGTCTTTGCAGATGGATACCGCACCAGGATTGATCCATCCCTCGTAAACAGAATGCCATCAATATCCTTATAATAATAGCTGTTTTTGTCCACTTTGATATTTTTCAGATTGGGGCACTTGTGGAAACACTGATTGTCCACATACGTCACTGTCTTGGGAATTGTGACATTCACGAGCGAAGAGCAGTCCGAAAATGCTTCCCGTCTAAGCTCTGTTACCGTATACCCGTCCAGTTTTTCAGGAATCACCAAATCGGTTGCCGAACCGGTATAGCTTGTGATCGTGGCGGTTCCGTTTACAAGGGCATACGAAAAGTCGCTTTCTTGTGCAGCGACGCTCAGCACACCACCAATCTGCACCGATCCTACCAGCATAACTACTGCAAGAACCAACGCTGCAATACGTTTGATAGCATATCGTTTCATGTCCATTCTCCTTTAGTTTATTCGGTATAAACCTCTCGCGTTCAGTATAGCACTATCCCATTCGTTTGTCAAGAGGGTGTTCTTGTCCTAACCAGAACCTAAACAAACGCAAAATTATTATTTTGCGTATTATCGGAAACGGCCGTTGTTTGCTTTTACAAAAGCCGATACTCGCTCAAGCAATTCCTTTTCTCCAACCGTATAAAACAACGTATCTTCCGCTTCAAAATCCTTGCTCACATCTATTTTACGGCGCACCGATTTCAAAATCGCCACCACGTCATTTGCCTTGATCCTTTGACACGCCTTATACGCATCTTCGAAATGAGTTCCCCGATGATATAGATAACTGTCAAATCCACCTAAATTCACTTCCGTCCACAGTTCATCGACGTAGAATACAGTTGACTCCCATTCGTTTAACAGCTGCACTTCCTCTCCGTTTCCGCTGAGTTCTCCGAGGTGAACAGATAACGCTGCCAAAAGCGATTCCCCGTCCAACGATAGTATATCGTTTATTATCATAGAACATTCCGTAGGCGTACACGGTGGAGCGGCGTATGTCTGAACAGACGGAGGGACAAGTCCGTCAACAAGATGAGATATTTCATGCCAATCCTCAAGAAGATCGTTAAACGCCAGACTTTCCTCATAATTATCGCAATACTCACAAAGCAACATCAAACAAGCCTTGGCGTACTCCGTATCCCCTTGCATCAGATACGCCTTCGCGAACTCCATAAAATGAGCCGTCGTATTCACAACTCCGTCGGCGTCCTGACGTAATTGCTTCATGAAAATCTCCATATTGATCACCCGAAAACATCATACCACAATCACACGATTTTATCAAACACGATTATGATTGTCGTTTGATTGTATCACTCTTTACTTACACAAAATGTTTCATCAACACGATAGTTATAATATATATTCTGGTATGAGGTGTATTCCTTGCAAAGTGCGGCGATCGCTAAAAGAATAAACAATCTGGCACCGTGATCCATTTCGTATACGTCGATCTCCCCATCCCCGAGATCCACCGTTCTCACCCTGCAACACCCCAACTGATCAAGAAGTTCCTTGAGAGGTTTTATATCCATGATGTCAAGTTTGGCGCACAAAGACGGAAGCGTGAATACAGTTGTGTGTGTTTTCATCATAAACACGAGTGCTTTACGAAGTTTCTTGTCGCCAAGCAAGCGAAGGACAGTCTCTACATCCTGCCCTTCAAGCAAACTGCTCCAATCGTTTTGGGGGCGTTTTATAAGAATGCCGCCCAATTGTTCACGATAATACGTCGCACCGTGTTTGGCGATAACAGCCGTGCGCAAACAGTCATCCTTTTTTAAAGCTTGCTTATAGTCCGTGAACTGCTGTTCAAACTGTTCGTTGTTGTGTGCTTGTACAACCATACTTCGTGCAATCGTGCGCAACATCGCCTCACAGCTTCGATCCACCACTTCGTCGGGCGAATACGTTTCACTTTCGAGCTCGCGCCCATACAACGCGTCAATTGTAACACCAAAAACATCCGCAATTACAGGTAACAGCATAACATCAGGCATATTTGTGCCCGTCTCCCATTTAGAAACCGATTGTGTAGATACACCGATCTGTGAAGCGAGTGCTTCCTGCGTTAATCCGTTTTTCTTACGAAAACTTGCAATGCCATATCCAATCGAATTCATAAAGATACCTCCTGAAAATATTGCCTGATCGATCTTGCAATTTCAGTATACAGGATTTGTTTATGAAAATCCATATACCATATGGATACACCATCGCGCATCCGGATAGATTTGTGAGACTGTCAGACATACGTAAAATAGCATCCTCTCTGTCCTCTACAAAGTTGCTGACATATTGTGGCAAGACTCATATCCTTTCCTGTCAAGGGGCAAGGTTGGGATCGCAACCTTCGGTATATTACAACAATCTATGCACGAATAATGCCGCACACAACGAAAAAAACTCCTTGTCGAAATGACAAGGAGTTTTTTGAGTGTTGGCGTCTTCCTATCTTCCCGGGCCGTTGCCAGCCAAGTATTGTCGGCGCAAGTGAACTTAACTACTGTGTTCGGTATGGGAACAGGTGTACCCTCACCGCCATCGACACCAACTATTCAGATGTATCGCCTTTCGGCGGAATACCCTGAAAACTGAACAAAGATTTCAATTACGGTTTTGTGTTGCTTCAAGATAAGGACGAACCATTGACTTCCGACGCATCTCGTCTTCCGTCTCCCTGATTCTTACTCTTCCAACGCTGTTTCGTTGGTCAAGCCCTCGGTCTATTAGTACTGCCAAGCTAAATATGTCACCAT
>JAZRTC010000068.1:0-7423 GCA_045651865.1 Acutalibacteraceae bacterium | reverse complement strand
CGACGGCAAGTGCCTTGCTTGGCGTAATGGATAATGCGGGCTATCTGTCTGTCACCGATGCAAGCGGTACTGCTGTCAACGGCGTTCTTGCCACGGGCATGCGCCTGAAGCTGACCGTGAACGGCACGGTTGTGCAGGAAGCGGTTATAGCGATCAAAGGCGATGTAGACCTGGACGGCAAAATGGCAACGACCGATTGCCGCCTGATCCTCAAATATACGATGAACGCCTCTCTTTGCGACTTTGCACAGGTGCAGGCGGCGGATATCAACGGCGACGGTGTTGCCAACACCGCCGATGTCCGTGAGATTTTGGGGGATTTGATGTAAATATGAAGAGCCACTGTGTGAAGATTCACACAGTGGCTCTGTTTCTTTTCTGTGAATTTTCCGTTTTACCCTTGTAATTTTCAGGATTTTCCGTTATACTGATAAATTGGAAGTATACTGATTTTGTGTGACTCTTATAAAGGGGATGGACTTGTGCTTTCCAGCTTGTTCAATATTTGGAGCGGCGGTAATTTTTCGATGCTTCAAATCATATTTCTGCTCATCTCGTATGCCGCGCTGATTTTTGTGTCATTGCCTGTTCACGAGTTTGCGCACGCGTTAGCGGCGTATAAGCTCGGTGACGAAACCGCCAAGTGGAACGGTCGCCTGACACTCAATCCGCTGAAGCATCTGGATACCTTCGGCACGATCATGCTGTTGCTGTGCGGTTTTGGTTATGCGCGTCCCGTGCCTGTGAATCCGCGCTATTTCCGCAACCCGAAAGGCGGTATGGCGATCACGGCGCTGGCGGGCCCGTTATCCAATCTTGTGATGGCGATTTTGTCGGTCGGACTGTTCCGTGTGTTTTGCCTGTTTTTTGATGTGACATTTGAAAACGGCGGTATCTACGCAGGCGAGTCCTATGAGATCGTCAGCTACGCGTATCTGTTCTTTATCGATATTTTCGCAAGCATCAACATTTCGCTGGCGGTGTTCAATCTGTTGCCGATCCCGCCGTTGGACGGCTCGCGCATCTTTTCGGCGATCCTGCCCGACAAATGGGTGTATACGCTCGAGCGTTATGAGCAGTATATCACAATGGGCTTGTTTGTGTTATTGTTGATGGGTGTGTTGGACGGCCCGTTGTATATCCTGCGCCGTATTTTTGGCTTTGTGATCTGCACGCTGTTCGGTATGCCGAATGTATTTTAACCGACATTTCCTAAGGAGTTCCTGTGATGGAAGCGATATCTTATAAACTGCCCGTGTTTGAAGGCCCGCTGGACCTTCTGCTGTATCTGGTGCAGAAAAACAAACTGAATATTTACGATATCCCGATCGCGGAAGTCCTTGAGCAATATATGGACACCATCCGTCAGATGCAGGAGTTTGATATGGAGGTTGCCACCGAATTTCTGGATATGGCGGCACGCCTTGTGCAGATCAAATCGGTGATGTTGCTCCCGAAACACGAGGAAGAGACCGAGCAACTCCGCCGTGAGCTGACGGGTGACCTGATCGAATATCAGCTGTGCCGTCAGATCGCACAGCAGCTCGGTACGATGCACATTGGCTTTGATATCTTTGTGCGTGACGAAGAGGATGTCGCACCTGATTACACCTACCGCCGTCAGCACCCGCCGTATGTATTGTGCGAAGCGTATCTGCGCGCTGCGGGTCGCGGTCGCCGTCGCTTGCCGCCGTCGCCCAATGCCTTTCGCGGCATTGTGTCGCGCAAGATCGTGTCGGTGTCGTCCCGTATTGCGTATGTGTTGCAAAATCTTTACCGCTCCAAGTCGGTTTCTTATCGCTCGCTGTTCACCGAATCCCGCACACGCTCCGAAATGGTCGCAACCTTTCTGGCGTTGCTGGAGCTGATCAAGGTCAAGCGTATTACGGTGGACGGAGACGGCGATGCCACGCAGGTGTCGATGATTCCCGGTGCATCGACCGATCTTCCCACGGAGGTGGAAATGGAATGAGTCAGAATGTCAATCAATGCCGCGCCGATATCGAAGCGATTTTGTTCGCTTCGGGTGAACCGATGAGTGTTTCGCGTATCGCGCAGGCAATCGAAGTGGACGAAGAAACCGTCAAGCGTCTGTGTGAGGATCTTCGTCAGGAATACGAAATGCGCAAAGGCGGTATTCATATCGTCCTGCTGGAGGATGCGTACCAGTTCTGTACGGTCACCTCGTCGGCGAATGCCGTGCGCGCCGCGCTGGAACTTCGTCGTAACACGCCGCTGTCGCAGGCGGCGCTGGAGGTGCTGGCGGTTATTGCTTACAACCAGCCTGTTACGAAAGCGTTTGTCGAGCAAGTGCGCTCGGTTGATTGCGGCGCTGTTATTCAGGGTTTGATGCTCAAAGGCCTTGTGGAAGAGCGCGGACGCCTGGAACTCCCCGGCAGACCGCTTCTTTATGGCACGACGGCAAATTTCCTGCGCAGCTTCGGCTTACAAGCGCTTGAAGATTTGCCGCCTCTGCCCGAGGAGGAGCAACAACGCATTATGACCGAGCCGACGCTCGATGATGTCATCCGCGAATCCGAGGAGGATGAAGCGGCAGAATAAAAAGGAGGGGATACAGTGGTCGGTCGGATCTTACTTGCTGTACTCGGCGTGATCGTGCTGGCGTTCTTTATCCCTGTCCGCATCCGTATGGAGTACATAGAGACATGGTCTGTGCGGGTATGGCTGTTCGGTGCCGTTCCTGTGTGGTCACGGTCCTCTTTTACGGAAACACAACCAACACCGAAAAAGATAAAATCGTCTGCCAAAAAGAAAGCAAAGGACAAGCCTTCGGCAGGAGACGAGATCAAAGCACTCTTCCGCGAGGAGGGTGTCAGCGGCGTAATGCGCTTTTTTGCAAAACTCGTTGAGTTGTTAAAAACGACGCTGTCATCACTTGCCAAGTACATCACGGTGCGCAAGCTGGCGCTGTGTGTGCGGGTCGGCGGAGAGGAAGCGGATGAGACCGCTACGCTGTACGGCAAGCTCAGCGCCGCCGCTGCGGCAACGCTGACGGTACTGTCACAACTTATCCGTGTCCGCAAACCGTGTGTGCGCATCGTTCCGGATTTCGCTTCGGATCATATTCAGGCGCGTTTGCGTATGATCGTGTGGGTGTGGCCATTCGGTGTTGTGGGTGTCGGAATCGCCGCCGCGTGGCGGTTTATGATGCTCTGGATCAAAACGATGAAAACGCCCTCAAACGGCGTGAACAATACAGTGAAACAACCTGTTTCAAAATAGGAGGTTTTCGTTATGGAGAAGAATATCAACAATTTCCTCGGTGTGTCGATGGAAAAAATCAAGCAGATGGTCGATGTCAACACGGTTGTCGGCGATCCCATCACGCTTGCAGACGGCATCACCGTCATCCCGGTGTCGCGTATGTCCTACGGCTTTGCCGCGGGCGGCAGTGACCTGCCCAACAAAGCGGATCGCGATATTTTCGGCGGCGGAACAGGCGCGGGTGTCAATGTGACCCCCGTGGCATTTCTGGTCGTCAAAAACGGCGAAGTCAAAATGCTTCCCGTCAATTCCAAGCCCGATTCTCTCGATCGCGCGGTCAGCATGATCCCCGACGCGGTGGATAAGGTGGTCGGCTTGTTCAAAAAGGACAGCGCCGTGGCAGATGCCGAGCCTGTGGAACCCGTCAGCGAAATTGTGCTGTAAAGAGATTTTTTACCATCTGTCTGCATATTGTTTGGAAAGACGACGAGCAAAATCGTAAATAGTACGATTTTCGTCAACCTACAATATGATGGGCAGGTGGTACTCTTGTATTTGGTAAGGCGAGTCAAAGCTGTACTGTGCGCGGCAATGCTGGCAGTTATATGCGTGCCGGGGGTATCGGCGCAGGATGCCGTGACGGTAAGTTCGTCCGCGGCATCGGCAGTGCTGTATGAGCCGTCTTCGGGGCGGGTGTTGTTTGAGCAGAATGCGCACGCTAAGCGCCCGATGGCAAGCACGACCAAGCTGATGACGGCATTGCTGGCCGCGGATGGCATTCCCGAAGATGCGATGTTGACAGCAACTGCCGAGGCTCTTGCCGTGGAAGGTAGCAGTATGGGGTTGCAGGTCGGTGATACGATCACGCGTGATGATCTGCTGTACGGATTGTTGCTGTCGTCGGGCAACGACGCGGCGAATGTGCTGGCACTGTCTATGGACGGAAGCTATGAAGCGTTTGCCGAGCGGATGAATGCCCGCGCGGCACAACTTGGTATGACGAATACCTGCTTTGTGACGCCGTCGGGTCTGGACGCCGACGGACACGGCGCGAGCGCGTATGATATGGCATTGCTTGCCGCCGCCGTGCTGAAAAACGACCTTCTGGCAACGATTTGCGCCGCCGAAGATGCTACGATCGCGGTCGGCGACCGACGGGTGTATCTGTCCAATCACAACCGCCTGCTCTCGGAATATGAGGGGGCGGTCGGCATGAAAACAGGCTATACCTCCAAGGCGGGTCGATGCCTCGTTTCGGCGGCTACACGCAACGGCGTGACGCTTGTGGCGGTCACGCTCGACTGTGCAAACGACTGGGAGGAGCACAAAGCTTTGCTGGATGCCGGTTTTGCGTGTACAGAGTCGGTGGCACTCTCGCCGTCATTACCGTCTTCCATTACGGTGCTCGGTGGTATGGATAACAGCTTACCGCTGAAAGCGGCAGAACAGACGGTCACACTGATGAACGGCGATCGGGAACAGCTGGAGACAGCTGTACAACTCTCTCCGTATCTGTGGGCGCCTGTTTGTGCCGGTGATACCGTCGGTACGGTTCGTTATATGCTTCGCGGTGCCTGCGTGGCAACACTGCCCGTGACCGTAAGTAAAGGAACACAGCAAGCTCCCGCAAGTCCGTGGGGGATGCGTTTTCGGATTATATTCGGTCAGCTTCTCCGTGAGGCGCTGACATAACAAAGGATGTGTAGATATGGCATTGATGCGTTTACAAAAGATTATCTCCGAGCGTGGCGTGGCATCGCGCCGTAAAGCAGAGGAATTGATCGAGCAGGGAAAGGTGAAGGTCAACGGCCGTGTGGCGAAACTCGGCGATAAAGCGGACGACCGTAAGGATGTCATTTCCGTTTGCGGTAAAAAGCTGGAAAAAGCCGAAATGCCCGTTTACCTGATGCTCAATAAGCCGCGCGGCTATGTGACAACGCTCAAAGATGAGCAAGGCCGCAAATGTGTGGCGGATCTGGTGGAAACCACGGGTGCGCGCATTTATCCCGTCGGCAGACTGGACCGCGACTCGGAGGGCTTGCTCCTGATGACGAACGACGGCGATTTTGCCAACGCAATCACACACCCGTCGCGTCATTTGCCGAAATATTACCGCGTTACTCTGCGCGGCCAGATCAGTGAAGAACAGCTGGAGATTTTTTCAAAGGGTATTGTCATTGACGGCAGACGCACCGCACCTGCCGAGGTGGTCATTGTGTTGTCGCAACCCGAACGCACGGTGATCGAGGTTATCCTGCGTGAAGGACGCAACCGTCAGATTCGCCGTACCTGTGAGGCGGCGGGACTGGAGGTTATCCGTCTGCGCCGCACCGCCATCGGTCCTGTGAGAATGGGTATGCTCAAGATCGGTGACTGGCGTCATCTCACGCCCGAAGAGGTGCGCAACCTGCTCGTGGAAACGGGTACAACCAAAAAAATCGCCGCTTCGTACATCAAGAACGGAAAGGCGGTTATTTATGATCGAAATAAAATGCGCCGCACCTGATACGGCGGCTTCGCTGTGTGCGAAGGCGGGTGTTGCAAAGCAGACCGTACTCACGATGACCGAGCGTGAAGACCTGCTCGGTTTTGCGTGCATGGCGGTGAGCGGGGAAGAGGTAACGCTGGCATATCTGGAAGCGCCCGATGCGTCTCTCACCGATGCGTTGCTCCGTGCCGCACTTAACAGCGCTCGCGGTGCAGGGGCAAAAACAGCGCACATTGCGTACCGACCGCTTCTTTTGTTCATGGCGGCAAAGGGGTATCTGACCGAAACCGCCCCCGAGCAGTTGGAAATTGCGAATTTTTTTGCAAAATCGGTATGTAAAGCGTAAAAAGTGCTTGTCAAATTCGTTTCGGTTTGTTATAATTTAAACAATATGGGAAGTTTGGATTTTTTTGGATTCATGCTCCTTTGATTACAGAATATATGATGCGATGGAGGTAGAAAATATGGGTATTCAGATTCCGGCGGATTCTGCGGCTCGTAACCTGCTTGTCGGCTTCTTTGACGCGGGTAGCTTTGTGGAGATTGACCGCTTCGCAAAAGACGGCGATCAGCCCGCTTCGGCGGTTGCAGGCTATGGCACGGTGGATGGTGCTCCCGTGTATGCGTTCGCTCAGGATCACGATGTTTGCTGCGGTGCTGTCAGCAAAGCGCAAGCGGCAAAAATCAGCAAGATCTATGAAATGGCGGCGCAAAACGGTGCTCCCGTGGTTGCCGTGTTTGACAGCGACGGTGCCAAGCTTTCGGAGGGTGTCGACGCAATGGATGCCGTGGCGGATATCCTGATGGCGGCGAATGAGCTGTCGGGCGTTGTTCCGCAGATCGCGGTTGTCGCGGGCGGCTGTGTCGGTTCTTCTGCTATGATGGCGATGGCGGCGGATGTCGTGATCGCGGTTGAAGGCAGTGATTACCGCCTGAATGTCGGCGACGAGCAAGCGTGTGCCGATGTGAATGCTTCTTCTATCGATTCTGCTTTTGAAACGGTGCGTGCGCTTCTTGCCGCACTCCCGTCCAATAACCTTTCTGCCGCCGCTGTGTATGAGGCGGATGCTTCCGTTGTCGAGACAGCGGATGTGGCAGGTGCCGTGGAGGCGTTTGCCGATGCCGATACGGTTATTGAGCTTTGCAACAAAGACGGTGTCCGTACCGCGTTTGCCCGTGTGGGCGGCGTGTCCTGCGGTCTTGTGTCTCTGCAGGCGGACAAGCTCGGCTGTGCTTCGGCGAAGGCGGCTCGTTTCGTGCGTCTGTGCGACAGCTTCTCGCTTCCCGTGATCACCTTTGTGGATGCGGCGGGTTTCTGCTGCCTCAAGAGTGCTATGAAGCTCTCGCAGGCATATGCCGAGGCAACCACTGCGAAGATCACCGTGGTCGGCGGTCGTGCTTACGGCCCCGTGTACATCGCGGTGGCAGGCAAGCGTGCGGGTGCGGATGCGGTCCTTGCATGGGATACCGCGAAGATCGGCGCTCTTGCTCCTGAGACGGCGGTGCATCTGGAGTGGTCGGATCGCCTTGCGGCAATGACCGATCCCGCCAATGATCGCGCCAAGCTGATCAAGGAATACGAAAACACGATGTACGATCCGATGGCGGCTGCCGCTTGCGGCTATGTGACCGATGTGGTCACCGTCGCTGAGACGAAGGCTCGCCTTGTGGGTCTGCTTGATATGCTCTCCGGTAAGCGCGTAACGAAGC
>JAZRTC010000067.1:0-6981 GCA_045651865.1 Acutalibacteraceae bacterium | reverse complement strand
AATACGGCAGTCATACACGCCATTTTTGCGAAGCACCATCTCCGCCGCCTGCGCACCCGTAATACCACGACGGTTGCGGACGCCGTTATAACGGCGGAAGGTATTGTTGACACTCACTTGCAACACAAGCGAACCAACCATAATACCAATACCCAGTATATACAGAAACATCGACAATGTATCGGACGCATAGGTCAGGTAATACATCTCAATTCTCTTCCTTTCGGGTTACAGTCGCACCACGCGAAAGCGGCACACATTCATAGGATTGCACGGTTGCCGCCAAACTATGCGCACAGGCAGAGGCGCTTGACGCATCCGCAAACAACGCATATACCGCCGAACCACTGCCGCTCATACGACATCCAAGTGGTGAAAAAGCGCGCATATCTTCAAGCACCGCTTCCACCTGCGGAATTGCAAGTGCCTGCTCAAACGCATTGGAAAGAAGCGATCCAACCGACGCGATGTCGCCGTTTTCGATTGCCGATCGCATTGCCGCCTGATCGGCACGGACGGTTTCGACGCTATCCACAGCACGGTAAGCTTCGGCAGTGGATACGCCGACTTCAGGCTTGGCGACAACGATGTGGCACGCCGGAAGCGGCGGTAACGGTACAATAATCTCGCCGATACCCGTCACCATCGCTGTGCCGCCGACGATGCAAAACGGCACATCCGCACCGACCTTTTCACCGAGCACACACAACATTTCAAGCGACAGCTTGGTATCGTAGAGTTCGTTCAGACCGACAAGCACACCGGCGGCATCGGACGAGCCGCCACCGAGACCTGCCTGCTGCGGGATGCGCTTTTCGACATATATCGACACGGACGGTGTGATACCGGTATGCTCAAAAAACACCTGTGCCGCTTTATAGGCAGTGTTGCGCGCATCACAAGGAAGCTTCGGATCGGACAAAGTAAGTACGATCCCTTCCTCTTCGGTTTGTGTCAGCACCACCGTATCGGACAGCGAAATCGCCTGAAACACCGAAGACAGCAGATGATAGCCGTCGTCACGGCGACCTTCCATATTCAGCGTCAAGTTGATCTTCGCAGGCGCATCGACGACAATTCTCATTGTGCATCCTCCGTCAGAAAGCCTCGCTCGATCAAAAATTCTCTGGTACGGCGCATGGCTTCGATGATATGTTTGATGGAGTAGCAATAGGAAATACGGACAAAGCCTTCGCCGCAATCACCAAACGCCGTACCCGGCACAACGGCGACATGTTTTTCTTTAAGAAGCGTTGTGCAGAATTCCTCCGAGGTCATGCCCGTGCTTTGAATGGACGGGAACACATAAAACGCACCCTGCGGGTCAAAGCAGGTCAAGCCCATACTGTTGAGTTCATTGACGATCAGGCGACGGCGCTGATCATAGTCACCACGCATCTGCACAATATCCTCATCGCCGTTGTCAAGCGCTTCGATCGCCGCATACTGCGCGGTGGTCGGCGCACACATAATGCCATACTGATGGAGCTTGAGAACCTGCTTCATCACAGGTGCGGGGCCGCACACATAGCCAAGACGCCAGCCTGTCATCGCGTAGGTCTTAGAGAAACCGCTGACAAGCAAGGTGCGCTCCTGCATACCGTCAATAGCTGCAAAGCTGATGGGTCCGCTTTCCAGATAGGTCAGCTCGGCGTAGATCTCATCACTGAGCACCATAATGTTTGTATCGCGAAGCACCTCGGCGATCGCCTCATAATGCTCGCGTTGCATAACAGCACCCGTCGGATTGTTCGGGAACGGCAACACAAGGAGCTTGGTTTTCGGCGTAATGGCGGCTTTGAGTGCTTCGGGAGTCAGGCGGAAGCGATCCTCCGCCCTGGTCTCGAGCATAACAGGCACGCCGCCTGCCATCGACGCGAGCGGTGCGTAGCACACAAAACTCGGCGAAGGTACCAGCACCTCGTCGCCGGGGTTGATGAGCGCGCGCATACACAGATCGATCGCTTCACTGCCGCCGACCGTGACAAGCACCTCATCTTTTTCGCTGTAACTGACATCAAAGCGGCGCTTCATATAACGCGCAATCGCCGCGCGGAGCTCCGCGAAACCTGCATTCGGCGAATACCAGGTTTTACCGCGTTCCAGCGTGCGGATACCGACCTCGCGGATATGCCACGGCGTGGAATAATCTGGCTCACCGACGGAAAGACTGATGACATCCTCCATCTCATGTGCCAGATCAAAGAAACGACGGATGCCCGACGGTTTCATATCGAGCAAGGTCTTATTGATCAGAGACTCATACTGCATAGGGTTAAAACGCTCCTCTCTCGTCCTTCTTTTCATCGAGGAAGATCACATTTTTCTCTTTATAACGGCGAAGCACAAAATGCGTTGCCGTGGACACAACAGAATCCAGCGGCGACAGTCGTTTCGCCACGAACATCGCCACATCTTTGAAGGTTCGCGCGTTGACAACGATGGAGAAATCGTAGCCACCCGACATCAGCGAGACGCTCTCCACTTCTTTAAAATTCATGATCGTTTCCGCAATGCCTTCAAAGCCGAGATCCTTTTTCGGGGTGACATGCAATTCGATGATTGCGGTGACATATTCCCGATCGGTTTTGTCCCAATCGATAACCGCTTTATAGGCGCGGATAATGCCGTCTTTTTCCAATTTGGCGATCTGCGCTTCCACTTCTGCTTCGGTTCTGCCGAGCATAGCGGCAAGCTGGGCATTGCTCATGCGCGCATTCTGATCAAGAAGCTTCAACAATTTTTCCATAACTCATATTCCTCCTAAAATGACAGCTGTGACGGCTGTCGTTCAAAATATACCATATAATGTGTAAACCCTGCCTCTCTGGCAAGTGCGGCGGCTACCTCCAGATCCGCACCCACTTCGTGTGCGCGGTGCGCATCCGAGCCGATGGTGATATGTCGTCCGCCGAGTTCATAAAACCGCCTGATCAGCGGCAGATCGGGCGAGGTCATCCCCTGCCCTTTGCGGATGCCCGAGGTGTTGATTTCCAACGCCTTACCATTCGCGGCGAGCTGACCGAGCAATTCATCCAACACTCCGCGCCACGGTGTGTAATCACCGTTTCGCCATTTTTCAGGCAGATAGCGAAACGGATAGGTCAAGTGTGCCAGGCTGTCAAAGCCGTTCCACCGCACCACGCGAACAAGCTCTGTAAAATACCGCTCCATTTCGCGTGTGATCGCCTCATCCGTCCAGTCGCTGTAATCGATGAAATAGTAATCAGGCAATTCGTCCGACAGGCGATGCTGAGACGCCAGTACGAAATCATACGGATGTGCCGCGAGAAGCTCATCGGCAAGCCTTGTATCAAAGCACGGTTCACCCAGTTCAATCCCGCGGAGCAAGCGAACCGTACGCGGTACAACTGCTCGTTCCATCAGCGCCCAGGACTCTTTGGCGGCAACATCGTAGCCTCCCTGCCGATAACCCACCAGTTCCACATGGTCGGTCACAGCGAGCATCGCGACCCCTTTTTGGAACGCCGCTTCACAAAGCTGTGAAATCGGGGTTTCACTGTCTTCGGATGCTTCGCAATGCGTATGCAAATCCGCTATGATCATACTGCCACCGCCTTTCTCATACTTACTCGACTATATCATAACACATCTTTATGAAAATTTCTTCTCTTTTTTGGAAAAAAATCTATTTTTTTTATTTTAGGGTTTCTTTTCTTTATAAAGTATGGTATTATTTTCACAAATCCACATTTACGGAGGCGTTACCATATGCGTGCTGTGATTACTGTCGTCGGTAAAGATACCGTCGGTATTCTCGCCCGTGTGTCGGCGGAATGTGCCGCGCACAAAATCAATGTTGAAGAAGTGACCCAATCCATCCTGCGCGATATGTTCGCGATGATCATGATGGTCGAGATCGAAAACAGCGACATTCCGTTCACGGAATTCGCCGATAACCTTGCCGCCATCGGTAAAGAGATGAACCTTGCCATCCACGCGATGCACGAGGACATCTTCAATGCGATGCATACCATCTGATCTGAGGTGAATTGACTTGCTGAACGCACATGATATATTGGAAACTATCCAGATGATCGAAGAAGAGCATCTGGATGTCCGCACCATCACGATGGGTATTTCGCTTCTTGACTGCTGTCACAGCGATATCAACACCACCTGTGATAAGATTTATGACAAGATCACCCGCTATGCCAAGGATCTTGTCAAGACAGGCGAACAGATTGAAAAGGAATTCGGTATTCCCATCATCAACAAACGCATTTCGGTGACACCGATTGCAATGATCCTCGCCTCTTGCGATGACCGCGATGCGGTGAAAATCGCCAAAACGCTTGAACGCGCGGCGCTGACCTGCGGGGTCAACTTCCTCGGCGGTTTCTCGGCACTGGTGCAAAAAGGCTTTGGCCCCGGCGATAAAGAGCTGATCGAAGCGATCCCCGAGGCACTCGCCGTGACCGACCACATCTGCTCGTCGGTCAACATCGGTTCCACCAAAACGGGCATCAATATGGATGCCGTTAAACTGATGGGTCAGACTGTCCGTCGCGCGGCGGAGCTGACCGCAGACAAAGGCTGTATCGGCCCTGCGAAACTCGTTGTATTCTGCAACGCGCCCGATGATAACCCGTTTATGGCGGGTGCGTTCCACGGTGCGGGCGAACCCGACTGCGTCATCAATGTCGGTGTTTCGGGACCCGGTGTGGTTCGTGCGGCACTTGCCAAAGCAGGCGACTGTGATCTGACGGCGGTAGCGGATCTGATCAAAAAGACCGCTTTCAAGATCACCCGAATGGGTCAACTTGTGGCAACCGAAGCATCGAAGCGTCTGGGCGTGCCGTTTGGCATCGTCGATCTGTCGCTCGCTCCCACCCCTGCCGTGGGTGACTCGGTGGCATACATTCTGGAGGAAATGGGTCTGGAGTGCTGTGGCTGCCACGGCACAACAGCGGCGCTTGCTCTGCTTAACGACGCGGTCAAAAAAGGCGGCGTGATGGCATCGTCCCATGTCGGCGGTCTGTCGGGTGCGTTTATCCCCGTCACCGAGGATGCGGGTATGATCGAAGCGTCTCGATGCGGTGGACTGACCATTCAGAAGCTGGAAGCGATGACGGCGGTCTGCTCGGTGGGATTGGATATGATCAACATTCCCGGCGATACACCCGCCGAGGTCATCTCGGCGATCATCGCCGACGAAGCGGCAATCGGTATGGTCAACTCCAAAACGACCGCCGTGCGTGTGATTCCCGCGATCGGCAAAGAAGTCGGCGAGGAGCTGTCCTTCGGCGGTCTGCTCGGCGGCGGTCCTGTGATGCCGCTCTCGACCTACTCCCCCGCCAAATTCATCAACCGCGGCGGCCGCATCCCCGCCCCGATGCAAAGTCTGAAGAATTAACAAGAATTTACATAAAAAAAGCTCCCCTTATATCAAGGGGAGCTTTTTTTACACTTTCTTGATTGCGCGGACAATCACGACGGCGATCATCATCAGAAGCACTGCCATTGCCATTCCGAACAGGAAATCGCCCATATGGAGGCTGTATTCGAATTCTTCGATTTCCAGACGGCTTTTCTGCAGGGATTGATTATCGTCATTTACAACGGTATAGGTATAGGTCTTAAACTCCGAGGAACGCTCTTCGTAATCATACGATACTGTTTTTTGCACACGACCGTCGGGGTAATACATCCATTCATATTTCACACCCTGTTGAAATCGGGTCGTATACACAAACTCGGGCGAACATTCCACTGTTGCGCAGGTTTTCAGTGCCGGGTGTTTCAGCACCGTTTCCGTCAGCACGGGAACAAGAGCCGTGTCGGCTGTGCTGAGTGCATCGGCACAGCTATCGATAATCGCTTGCACATTCGCGGTCGTCAGGCGTTCGGTGCCGCTGATAAACGCTTTATCAAGCAAAATCTCGGTCACCGCCGCGGGAAATTCCGCCTCGACTGTTACAGGGATCTCCTGTGCCGATACCGACAGTCCCGTCATCATCAGAACCATACACAGCAGAAAAGCTACGATGTGTTTCATAAAACGCCACCCTCTCATGTCAGCAAAATCACGATCGGCGCGGCGGCGATCATCAGTGCCACAACGCCGCAAGCGTATTTCAATGTCACAATCGTGATGCGCCAGAAGGTTGAGGTGTGAAAACGACGGGAATATTTACCGAAATAATGAAACTGCACCAAGCTCATCACCAGCGAAATCGCCGCAAACGACAGCGTATGCACGCTGATACCGCCGAGCACCTCACCCCAAGCAATAAGCGATACCGATGCCAGAAGAAAGCTGAGCACCGCAAACCACACCGTTTTGAGCAGGTCGGTCGTGTAATCCTTTCGAAAGGCTTTCTCATCCTTTTGTGAAAGCTCGGTCTTGCAATACGGACATACTTCCGCAATTTCCACGAGCATATTGCAATTGGGGCATAATTTCATAGTATCATCTCCTATGAGTTTCATTATACACAAACACTGCACATCACGCAATAGGGTTTTTGAAAAATAAACAGACCTCTGCCACAAGCAGAGGTCTGTTTTTAAGAAAATGGATTATTCTTCGTTCCAGCTGTACATCTTGCGCAGTTCCTTACCGACAGCCTCGAGCTCATGCTCGGCGGCAATGCGGCGGCACGCATTGAAGTGCGGGCGGTTGACCTTGTTCTCGTTGATCCACTTGGAAGCAAAGGTGCCATCCTGAATCTCGGAGAGGACTTTCTTCATTTCCTTCTTGGTCTCGTCGGTGATGATGCGCTTGCCGATCTCGTAATCGCCGAACTCAGCGGTATCGGAGATGGAGTAACGCATCATGGAGAAGCCGCCCTTGTAGATGAGGTCGACGATGAGCTTCATCTCGTGGATGCACTCAAACTACGCGTTACGGGGATCGTAGCCAGCCTCACCGAGCGTCTCAAACCCCGCCCTCATCAGCGCAGTCGCGCCGCCGCAAAGGACACCCTGCTCACCGAAGAGGTCGGTCTCGGTCTCGGT
>JAZRTC010000066.1:0-24344 GCA_045651865.1 Acutalibacteraceae bacterium | reverse complement strand
GGGTGCAAATGTGAAGACCGATTATGTCAAGATTTCCGGCCTGTCTTCTGAGCCTGTTGAAATCGAGGCGGGTATGGTTCTTCTCACCGTGACCTTCACCGCGAAGGCAGACATCACGGAGGATGTTGTCATCTCCATCAGCGAGCTGAAGCTTGGTGACTACGAAGGCAACCCGATCGAGGTTGTGACGGCAGACGGCGGTATTGTGTTTGCGGAGGCTGGTGAAACCACCACTACAACCGAGGCTACTACTACCACCACTGAGGCTACCACCACTACTACCACTACTACCACTACTACCACTACCACTACTACTACTACCACTACTACCACCACTACCACCACTACTACCACTACTACCACTACTACCACTACTACCACTACCACTACTACCACTACTACCACTACTACCACCACTACCACTACTACCACTCTCCCTGCGGGCGACATCATTGTCACCACTGTGACTGCGGATGCAATCGCTGCCGGCGAGACGGTTGAGATCTCTGTGATCTTCGGCTCTGACTTCTCCAATGTTGGCGCAATCGACTTCAAGCTGAACTACAACGGCGCTCTTCTCGAGACTGCGAAGAAGAATGTTGTTACCGGCGATGCTGGCGATCTGTTCGACGGCATGTGGGGCGCGAATGTGAAGACCGACTATATCAAAGTTTCCGGCCTGTCTTCTGAGGCTGTTGAGCTTGAGAACGGCATGGTGCTTCTCACCGTGACCTTCACCGCGAAGGAAGACATTAATGTCAATGTTCCTGTTACGATCACCGAGCTGAAGTTCGGCGACTACGAGGGCAACTCGATCGACGCGACTGTTGTCGACGGCGGTATCGTGATCAACGGCTATGTGCCGCCCACGACCACTACCACCACGACTACCACTACTACTACGACCACCACCACTACCACTACTACCACCACTACTACTACTACGACCACCACTACCACCACTACGACCACCACCACCACGACTACTACCACCACGACTACCACTACGGTTGCTCCTGCGGCTGACAAGGTGATCTTCACCATCGAGACTGTTGAGCACGAGGGTACCATCGCGGCTGGCGAAGAGATCACGGTTAAGGTCACTGTGAATGAAGTGGATGCTCTGGGCAGCTTCAAGCTGGCAATCGATGTCGATGGCAAGTTCGACTTCGTGGGCAGCACCTTCGAGGGTGTCTTCGGTGACGCTGCTGCTGTGGTTGCTCACAGTGTCGATGAGGATGGCAATGTTGTCATCGAGGGTGTGCTTGCGGCTGACGCAGCAATCGAGGATGGCGCAGTGATCGCGACTATCACTCTGAAGGCTAAGGCTGACATCGCTGAGGATGTGGCGTTCGAGGTTGCGTATGCTGAGGCTGCTAACGCGGCTGGCTACTTCGAGTGCGAGTATGTTGCGGGCGGCGTGAAGATCGTGGCTGTGACTACCACCACGACTGTTGCTCCCACCACGACCACTGCTCCCACCACGACCACCACGAAGACCTCTGCTCCGACCGGTGAGACCGGCAACGCGATGCTCTACATCGTGATTGTTGCGATCGCGGCTGCGGCGGTTGTCCTCTCCGCTTCGATGAAGAAGAAGGCAAACTAAGCAACAGCTTAGGAGTCTGACTCAAGTCTAAGTAACAAAATCCCCTGTCCTTGCAAAAGGGCAGGGGATTTTTCTTTGTATTCGGCAGAGAACAGGTCTTTGTATTCGGCAGAGAACGATTCATTTGTTATCGCTGTATTGTGCATCAAATGCGGTTGCAAAAACGGTCAAAGCAAGGTATAATCAACATAAGAAAACGGCAAAAAAGGAGACAACCGCTTTATGAAGATCCTGTTTATCGGAAACAGCTTCTCGGACGATACGATGGAGCATGCGGCAAATATTTTGCTGTCACTCGGCGTCGGGACGGTATCGCTCGGCAACCTGTACATCGGCGGTTGTTCCATTCACCGCCATGTGGATAATGCGGCGAATGACCGTGCGTGGTATGAATATCGCACCAACACGGGGGACGGCTGGACAACAACACCCAACACCTCCATTCGTATGGCGCTGACAAGTCAGGAATGGGATATTGTTGCCATTCAGACCGGCACTGCCGACGGCAGTCGGAACACTTGCGAGCGATGCTATGATTATCTGCCGATTTTGCTCAAATATATCCGTGCGCTGTGCAAAAATAACCCGAAAATTGTATTTAATATGACCTGGGTCGGCGAAGCGTGGAACGGACACCCCGAGATTGTGGCGCACAACGGCGACCAGATGGCAATGTACCGCGAGGTGACGCGTATTGTGCGTGAGGTGGTGTTGACGCAGGTGGATGCGGTTTCGCCTGCCGGCACAGCGATCCAGAACGCGCGCGCCGTGGGACTTGCTCCGCTCAACCGTGACGGCTATCACCTGAGCTGGGGACTTGGGCGGTATATTGCAGGTCTGACCTTTGTCGGCGCGGCAACAGGATTGGATATTGCGGCGTGTTCGTGGATGCCCGAGGGCGTAACAGCGTTACAGGCGACTATTGCTGTTAAAGCGGTGCAGGATGCCCTGAAAGCGCCGTTCGAGGTAACCGCGCCCGTGGGGCTCGCCGCAGGCTTTGTGTCCGATACGGCGGCAGGCTGTGCCAATCAGACGGTGTTTGAAAGCGACGACGAATGGCACTCGGCACGGGTGTATGTACCCGTGACCGTCGGTGGAGATTGCTACTCGTTCTTATTCACCGACACGACCGACAGCACCTTTGCGGATGGATCGCGGTCGGTGCGCAATACCTTGTGCGGCGGGTGGTCACTGTCGCAAATGCGCGTCGGCGTATGTGCGACTTCGTCAATGGAGAAAATGACAGAGCCGTTTTCGTGGATATCCGTGACTTTTGACGGTGAAACAATGGTGACGGTGGACGCGAACGCGTGGGTTCAGACCGATCCTGTTGTTGTTACGGCTGCGGCGGGCGAGACGCTGTGTGTAGAATATCAATTTTGCGGTAAACGGCTTCTCTGCCACGATGAATTGTGGATCGCGTCGTTCGTCGACGGCGAGCCGTCGGTGCTGTGTCCCGTGCCGTCGCGCGTGGCTGTCAGGCGGGATGCGGTGCGTGTGGCGTTTCTCGGTGACTCCATCACCCAAGGCATCGGTTCTACGAAAAACAGCGGTCGCCATTGGGCGGCGTTAACGGCAAAAGCACTCGGTGAGCGCTATGCGTTCTGGAATCTCGGTATCGGCTTTGCACGAACCGAGGATGCGGCATCGGACGGCGCGTGGCTTCGCAAGGTAAAGGAGAATGACATTGTGATCCTTTGCCTCGGGGTCAACGATCTGCTTTATGGGTTTACCGCTGAGGATGTGTGCGAGAATCTGCGCCGCACGGTCAAGATTTTGCGTTCCCGTGGTATGCGTGTCTTCATGCAGACGCTACCGCCGTTTGAAGGGCTCGGCGATGAGCGCGTGCGGGTCAACGAGTATATTCAAAATGCCCTCGATTGCGACGGTGTATTTGACACCTCGATTATGGCGGCGGCAGACGGCACTCCGCTTTACGGCGGGCATCCCGATGACGATGGCTGCGCATTATGGGCAGAGAAGCTGACCGCGTGGCTGAAGGAGATGTTGTGAGATGAAGCATGACCGTTTCGGCACATTTGCAAAACAAGTGCGCGAGACGCAGGGGTTGTCTGTTGCGGAATTGGCGCAAAGATTGTCGGTCACATCTGAGCAGGTAGAGGACTGGGAAAACGGACAGACGATGCCCGATGAGGATATGTTATGTCATTTGGCAGATGTATTAGAGGTCAATGTGCCCGAATTGGAACAAGGGCAGTATTTGTATAAGGATGGAGGCGGGAGTGTTCCTGTTACAGAACCGCTGATTTTGCCACCATTTTCGGGACTTACAAAATTTCGTCGTATTGTCGCGTGTGCGATTGATTTCATGGTGACATCGTTTGCAGGGATTATCCTTCTGGCAGTTGCGTTTGTGGGCGATGTGCAAAAGGAATCGAGCGGGATGATTTTGGCGGGAATTGCACTTTTTATTGTGATGATCTTCGGTTTCTTTCTGCGTGATTGGCTGTGGAAAGGGCGAAGCTTCGGTAAGCGTCTGTTGGGACTTGTGGTGTTGAACAACCGTACGGGTGCGCCGCCCGTACGATGGCGTTTAGCTGTGCGCACTCTGTTTTTTTGGACATCTTGGATTGATCTGATTGTGATGTTGGCTTGCGGACGCTCGATCGGTGATTATGTGGCGCATACAATCGTGATTCCTCAAAAAGCTGCTTCGGTATGGAAAGAGAGTTTGCCGAGTGTTTCTCGGGAAACACAAGATGCGGACGAGCGCTCTACAAAAAAATGGCTTAAACGGGTCGGCATCGGGTTATTGATGTTTTTAATGGTTACGCTGACGGCTGCGCTGATCGGAATACAGGTTAGTAAAACGACTCCCAAGTATGAAGCGGCATATACCTATTTTGTGGAAAGTGATACCTTTGTGCAACTTGGCGTTTCGGAAAACCGCGTGTGGATGAATTCCTATTCGTTGTATATGGATGGTGGGCAACAGACGGCAAAGATTACATTCGTGGTTGGTTTTAAGCAATACAGTATCATCTGCCATAAACAAATGGAAGATGACTGGATGGTTTGCAAGAAATGTACGGCAGTAATATAAAACGGAGATGAAAACAATGCGTGTGGTAACCGCGATTGATTCGTTTAAAGGCAGTCTGACCTCGCGGCAGGCGGGGGAGGCGGCAAAAGAAGGCATTTTGCGCGTATTTCCCGAGGCGCAGGTGTTCGTGTGTCCCATCGCCGACGGCGGCGAGGGTACCGCGGCGGTGCTGACGGAAGCCGTCGGCGGCATGACCCGCACCGTCACGGTGACGGGGCCGCTGGGCACAGCTGTGCAGGCGTGTTACGGCGTGTCGGCAGACGGCAAAACCGCGTATATGGATATGGCATCGGCGGCAGGCATCACGCTGATCAAGGCTGAGGAGCGCGATCCGCTTCACGCAACGACTTACGGCGTCGGCGAGATGATCGTCGACGCGCTGGAATACGGTTGCCGCCGTGTGGTAATGGGCATCGGCGGCAGTGCGACAAACGACGGCGGTGCGGGTATGTTGCAGGCACTCGGCTTCAAATTGCTCGATGAATACGGCAACCCCATTCCGCGCGGAGCGGCAGGACTGGCATCTCTGGCGCGGATCAACACAGATCAGGTGCATCCGCTTTTGAAAGATTGCACAGTCTCGGTGGCGTGCGATGTGACCAATCCGTTGTGCGGGGAGAACGGTTGCAGTGCCGTGTACGGCCCGCAAAAGGGTGCAACACCCGAAACAGTCGCACAGATGGATGCGTGGCTTTCGCATTATGCGGCAGTCGTGAAGACGATAGTTCCCACCGCAGATGATACGGCGGCAGGCGCAGGTGCGGCGGGCGGTATCGGTTTCGCATTAAATACCTTCCTGAACGCCGTGATGAAAAGCGGTATTGCATTGGTAGCCGCCGAAACGGGGCTTGAGAGCGCCATTGCCACCGCTGATCTTGTTCTCACGGGCGAAGGCAGACTGGATGCCCAAACGGCAATGGGCAAAGCGCCCGTCGGTATTGCGCGACTGGCAAAAGCGCACGGCAAACCCGTCATTGCCTTCGCAGGCGGTGTGACGGATGGTGCGCGCGCGTGCCACGATGCGGGCATCGATGCGTATTTTCCCATTGTGCGCGGGGTTTGTACACTCGAAGACGCACTGTGTGTGGAAAACGCGTATGCCAATCTGGCAAATGCTGTCGAGCAAGTGTTTCGCGTGATAGCGTTGAAGTAGGGACAGATCGCGGTGATGTGCGGATAAAATTTCTGTCGTATGCGTATACTACCCTCGAGGTGATCGATATGGCCAAAAAGGGTATGAAGCGGATCGACCGCACGCACACGAAACCGCGAAACGATCAGGCGGCGGTACCCGAAATTCAGGGGAAAGCCAAAGCGGGACATCATCCCGCGCGACCGATTATCGCGGGAACACAGGCACCGTCTTTAAAGGTGTTTCACACGACACCGTTTGAGGAAGAAAAGCCGATTCCGTCTGTATATCCCGCAATCGACAACGATCTGGCGCGGGATAATATGGAGAACCACATCCCCGAGGCAGACCTGCAGGATTTATAAAAGCAGGGCGGCAGATTGCCGCCCTGCTTTTTTGCAAACTATTGAAAAAACGCCTATATAGTGGTATACTACATCTTATAAGGGAGGGAACGCTATGAAACGCTTTCTGATCGTTGTGGATATGCAAAAAGATTTCGTGGACGGCGCGCTCGGCACCAAGGAAGCCGTGGCGATTGTTCCGAATGTTGTGAAAAAGATTGAAAATTTTGACGGCGCGATTATTGCGACACTCGATACCCATACAGAGGATTATATGCGCTCGGCGGAGGGCAAAAAGCTCCCTGTGCCGCATTGTATCTATCACACCGAGGGCTGGATTTTGAATTATGAAGTGGCAAAGGCGCTCGACAAAAAAGAACACATCCTGCTGGAAAAACCGACCTTCGGTTCGGTGAAGCTTCCCGCGCTGATCAAAGAGCTGGCGGGGGATGAGCCGTTTTCTATCGAGCTGTGCGGACTGTGTACGGATATCTGCGTGGTGTCGAACGCCCTGTTGCTCAAGGCACATTTCCCCGAAGTGCCGATGGCGGTGGATGCGTCGTGCTGTGCGGGTGTGACGCCCGCGAGCCATGAAGCGGCACTGACGACGATGCGGATGTGCCAGATCGATGTGGAGGGATAACCATGTTTGATGCGCAAAAAGTAAAAGACCAATGTGTCGCGTGGATCCGCGACTTCTTTGAACAAAACGGCAAGGGTTGTAACGCCGTGCTCGGCATTTCGGGCGGCAAGGACAGCTCGGTTGCGGCGGCGCTGTGTGTGGAGGCACTCGGCAAAGACCGCGTCATCGGTGTGCTGATGCCCTGCGGTGAACAGCACGATATTGATATGGCGTATCTGCTGTGTGACCACCTCGGCATCCGCCGTTATGAGATCAACATTAAGGCGGCGGTTGAGGGTTTGCTCGGGGCGTTTCCGAAGGATCTTGCCTTGACCGAGCAGACGAAGGTCAACCTCTCGCCCCGCATCCGTATGGCGACGGTGTACGCTGTGTCGCAGAGCTGTAACGGCCGTGTGGTCAACACCTGCAACCTGTCTGAGGACTGGGTCGGCTATTCCACGCGCTACGGCGACGCGGCGGGCGATTTCAGCCCGATGGCGAAGCTGACGGTTGCGGAAGTCAAGCAGATCGGCGCGCTCCTCGGCCTGCCCGAAGTGCTGGTGGAAAAAGTGCCGATCGACGGACTTTGCGGCAAAACGGATGAGGACAACCTCGGCTTCACCTATGCCGTGCTTGACCGCTATATCCGCACGGGTAAGATCGACGATCCCGCCGTTAAGGAGCGGATCGATATGCTTCACGAGCGCAATCTGTTCAAATTGCAGATGATGCCGATGTTTGAACCGGAGATGTAAAAAAGGAGAGATATCTATGAAACGGGTAACAGCGATCCTGATGGCGGTGATGATGCTGCTGACAATGACCGCCTGCGGCGCGCAAAGCGATGTGGCGGTTGTCGGCAAGTGGCAGGGTGATATCGATTATGCAGGTGTGGTCAATGCCTTTGTGGCGGAAAACGATGTGTTGGCGGCTTCGGGCGCGACACTTGATAAAGCGCCGATTGCGGCGACTTACACCTTCCTTGAGGATGGCACAGCGACCTGTGAGCTCGATAAAACGGCACTCAATGAGCAACTGATGGTGCTGTTCAAGGAGATTCTTACCCCAATGATGGGCATGCTCGGTGGCTCCTCCGTGGAGGAGTATATCGCCCAATCCGGTCAGACGGATGAAGAACTGCTCCGCTCGCTGTTTACCGACGAGACATACGACGGCATTGTCCGTGTGCTGAGTTTTGAAGGCTCTTATACCGCCGCAAACGGCAAGCTGGCAGTGACGGCAAGCGGTCACACGGCGCAGTCGAAAGTATCGCTTGACGGCGAGAAATTGACAATTGCATCGCCTGTCGGCACAACGACGGCGGGGGCGTTGCAGGAGACGGCCGCTAAGGCATTGTTCCCGCTCACACTCAAAAAGGTCGGGTGATCACAATGGCAGATGTATCGCAGTTTGACAGCCGCCTGCGCGTGGAAACGATTTCCCGCGACGGTATGATGTTTTACGATGTGCTCGAAGCACCGTTTTCCGTGCACGGCGTATTTTATGAAGATGATCGTTTTCGCCGCATCCCGCGTGCGGTGGCGCAGCAGGTCAGCGAAGCGGTGGCGTTTTTGAACGATAACACCGCCGGCGGTCGCGTGCGGTTTCGCACCGACAGCCGCACCGTATCGGTGTATGCCGAGTTGTGCGCCGTCGGCAAAATGCCGCACTTTGCGCTGACGGGCAGTGTCGGTTTTGATGTGTACGCGGACGGCCGCTACACAGGTACGATGATCCCGCCGTTTGGGGTGGAGGATCAGTTTGAAGCAAAGGCATGGCTGAAGGGTCAACCCTGCGAGGTGCAGATCAACTTCCCGCTTTACAGCGGCATCAGGCGTCTGCTGATCGGCGTGGAAGAGGGTGCGACAGTGGAAGCCGCCGCGCCGTATACCGCACCGCCCGTGGTGTTTTACGGGTCGTCCATTACGCAGGGTGGCTGTGCCTCCCGCTCGGGCAACAGTTATCAGGCGATTCTGGCGCGTGAGCTCGGGTTTGATTACATCAACCTCGGCTTTTCGGGCAGTGCTTTGGCAGAAGTGCCGATGGTCGATTACATCGCATCACTTGATATGCGCGCGTTTGTGCTGGACTACGATCACAACGCCCCCGATGTCGCGCATTTGCAGGCAACGCACGAGCCGTTTTATAAGGCAGTGCGCGCCGCGCATCCCGACCTCCCCATCGTGATGATGACGCGCCCTGTCTATCGTCTCAACGAGGAGGAGCTTGCGCGTCTTGCGATCGTGCGCGCGACCTACGACAATGCCGTCGCTGCGGGAGATACGAATGTGTATTTTATCGACGGCAGAGAGCTGGTCGGCGAGGAATTTGCCGAGCTGTCCACCGTCGACGGCGCGCACCCGAATGACCTCGGCTTTTACGCCATGGCCAAGCGCCTGCGCGTGACGCTGGAAGAGGTGCTGTGATAATAGGGTGCAAAACGATGGCGTATATGCACCGAATCAAATAAAAAATCAAAAGCGAGCTTTTGTTCATTTGAACACAGGCTCGCTTTTCCTGTTTCTGTTTATGATATTTCCCGCAAAACGCACCATACTATTGAAGAAAAAATAAACGGGCGGTGCAAAATATGAAAAAACGGCGAGGGATCAGTTGGATGTTGCTGTTGACGGCGATGGCGGTCGGCGGCATCCTTTTTTATGATGCGGCGACAGAGAATGCGGTCGTCACCGTGGAGACGGTGACGCTCACAAGACAGACGGTGCGGGAAACGGTTATTTGTGCAGGCACGGTCACGGCGGCGGATGGCGTGGAGATTTATGCGCCGATGCCGTGTGTGGCGGGACAGATCGCTGTTCAGGTCGGTGATCGCGTGGAAGAAGGCGATGTACTTCTCACGGTGGACCGCACGGCGACGCTGGCAATGGCGGTCGGTGCGGGTGTGGCGCAAGCCGATACGGTCACGGCTTCTGCCGCGTTGCCCGAAACGGTGACGGCTCCTGCGGCGGGGGTGATCAGTGCGGTGTCGGCGGTGAGCGGGGAGCTGTTGTCCGCCGATACCCCGTGCGTGGTGCTGTCCGAGGGCGACGGCGTGCAGGTATCGGTCGCGGTTCGGGAAAATATGTTGCCGCGCATTGCTGTCGGGCAGGAGGTTGCGGTCAGCGGCGTGGCATTTGATAAGTCCTCTTATAAAGGTTATATAAGTGAGATCGCGCCGTCGGCGCGGTCACGGGTCGGCGGCGCGGGAAGTGAAACCGTGGTGGATGCTGTGGTGCGGTTGGCAGATGGCGAGGCAGACGACTCGTTGCTTCTCGGTCTGACGGCAAAGGCGGCGGTGACGGTGGCGACGCGCGAACAGGTGTTGTTGGTGCCGTATGAATGTCTGGCGCAGGACGACAACGGCGAAGAATATGTCTGCCGTGTGCAAAACGGCGTTGCCGAGCGGGTGGCGGTGACGGTGTTGAAGGAATTGCCCGAGGGCGCGCTGGTGGAAGACGACCTGACAGAGGGGGATGTGCTGGTGTGCGCCCCCGAGGTGTTACAAGGTGACCGTGTGGCGGTGCAGACGGAGGCGGCAGTATGATCGGGGCATTTCGCAGTTTGCGGCGAAAAGGTTTGCGCAGTCTTTTAACGATGGGCGGCATCGTTATCGGTGTGGCGCTGGTTGCGGTGGTCAGCGTCATCGGAGCGGCGGGCGAAACAGCGGTGGAGCGCGAGCTGGAAAGTATGGGGCTGGGTGGCTTGTCGGTGACAGCAAGCGATGCACAGGGCATGGAAGCCGAGGTGCTCGCGGCACTCCGCGAAATGGCGGAAGTTGCGTCGGCGGTGCCGCTGATGGTGGATGCCTCGACCCTGACGCGGGTCGGCGGCGGCACGCAGGACTTGATGCTGTGCGGCATCGACAGCGGCGAAACGCAGGTCATCGGACTGACACAGCTTCACGGGCGGTTGTTATCCAAAGCGGATGTCGCGTCTTCGGCACGGGTATGCGTCGTGGACCGTGCGGTCGCGCAGGCGATGTATGCGCGGGACAACATCGTCGGCAGGATGTTGACAATTCCTGTCGGCGGGGTGGAGGAGACTTTTGAGGTGGTCGGCGTGACCGAGGCAGGGAGCGCCTTGCTCCAGAATGTTGCCCGCCTGATCCCGGGGATGGTGTATATCCCCTATACGACAATGCAACAGCTCAGCGGTCGCACGCGGTTTGATCAGCTTGCCGTGAAGCTGGTGGAGGGCGCCGATGCACAGCGGGAAGCGGAGCATATTGAGCAGGTGCTTGCCCGCGTGAGCGGGGAAGACCGTTTTTCGGCGGATAATCTGGCGGCACAGCGGGATAAACTGGCGGGCGTGATGGATATCGTCACGCTGGTGCTGACCGCCATCAGTGCGATTTCACTGCTGGTATCGGGGCTGAGCATTATGACGGTGATGACCGTGTCGGTCGGAGAACGCACGCGCGAAATCGGCATAAAAAAAGCGCTCGGCGCGACGAACGGCCGCATCCTGCGGGAGTTTCTGACGGAAGCGCTGTTGCTGTCGTTTGGCGGCGGGGTGATCGGTGTTGCGGTCGGAGCGGGTGTCGGCATGATCGGGTTGTCGTTCGTCGGGTTATCGGTGTCGGTGTGGAAAACCATGGCGTGGCTGATCGCATTTGCCGTGCTCATCGGCGGTATATTCGGTGTATACCCCGCAATGAAAGCCGCGCGGCTTGACCCCGTGGAAGCGCTCCGATGTGAATAGGAGAACCTGATCGGGAGCATCCGAAATCGGCGCAAAAAAATACCCCAAGATGCAGAAGTGCATCTTGGGGTGAATGGGTGTTTATTCGGCTTCAGCAGTAGGAGATTCAGCTTCGTAAGAAGCGTATTCTGTCTGGGCGGAAGTGTCTTCAGCAAAATATAAACCGTCTTCCAGACTATAACCCTTAGGCTCGTCGGTGTAGGTCGGTTCTTCGGGTTTGACAGCGTTGTAGAAATTGACCATCGTAGCACTCATATACGGAATCAGCCAGATATAGAGAATACCACAGGTGAGATCGGCGAGAAGCGACCAGCCGATGAAAGAGAGCATCAGAATAAAGAGCTCCATTTTGTGACCTTCCATCATAGCTTTGGAGCGTTCGATGGCTTCGGTTGCCGAGATGCCGGGATTTTCCGCCGCGACATACATTGCCTGTGAATAGGAGTATCCTTTGATGATACCGGGAATCACGAACAGCAACGACCACAGGAAAGTGTACAGGCCAACAAGGAAAGATACCTTGAATGCTGTCCAGAAATCGTCGAAGCCGTCAAAGGCATTGCCGGCAGAAGGTTCCACGCCTTTGGCAAGGTTGAGATACACGCGTACAACACTCAGTGCAAAAGCAGGGGTAATTACAACACTGGGGATCAGAGGACCTATAACAGGGATTGCCGAGCACACAAACCCGGCGACAAAGCTGATGGCGCCGATGATCAGCGTGATCAAAAACAAAACACCGATATTGCCTTTGATCTGTTCTTTTGCAAGAGCTTTCATTTCTTGTCTCGACATAGGGAATACCTCCTTAAGATATGGGGAATATAAATAGTATAAATAATTTCACAAATTTTGTCAAATAATTTCGGAAATATTTAAAACCGGCGCACGGCAATTCCGCCCCGAAGGATGCGGCATGACCGCATCACAACAAAAAATTTCAAAAACCTCTTGACAACGGATGCAAGGGGTGCTATACTCATTGGGCAAACAAAGAAAAGCGTCGCCCGCTTTCACCTGCGGATTTCGTTCCCAGCAGGTCAATATCACCGGATTTTCACACGAAAAGTGCGGTATATTCACGCGGGCTGATTGCAGTCCGCGTTTTTACATTTCGGAGGTGTTTTCCATCGCTACGAAAGAAAAAGAAACACAAATCAATGAGCAGATCCGTGACGCAGAAGTCCGCGTGATCGGCGCCGACGGCGAACAGCTCGGCGTGATGTCCGCGCGCGATGCTCAGAAGCTCGCCGACGAACGAGATCTGGATCTGGTCAAGATCGCTCCCAATGCTCAGCCGCCTGTCTGCCGTATCATGGACTACGGCAAGTACCGCTTCGAGCAAGCCAAGCGCGAAAAGGAAGCCCGCAAGAATCAGCGCGTCGTGGAGGTCAAAGAGGTGCGCCTCGGCCTGAACACCGACATCGCCGATTTCCAGACCAAAGTGCGTCATGCCATCCGTTTTGTGGAAGGCGGCGACAAGGTTAAGGTCTCCATCCGTTTCCGCGGCCGTGAAATGGGTCATCCCGAGATCGGTATGGAAATGATGCAGCGCTTCGCCGAGGCTGTCAAAGAAGCCGCGGTTGTCGAGCGTCCCGCCAAAATGGAAGGTCGTCACATGCTGATGTTCCTTGCCCCCAAGCCCGCCAAATAACGACTGCGTGTCGATAAATTGGATTCGTGAAAATTTAAAGGAGGATTCCCATCATGCCGAAGATCAAAACGCACAGCGGCGCGAAGAAACGCTTTAAGCTCTCCAAGAGCGGCAAAGTTGTCCGCGCACACGCGAACAAATCGCACATCCTGAACAAGAAAACCCGTAAGCGCAAGAGAAACCTGCGTCAGACCGCTATTGCTGACAAGACGAATGTCGCTCAGGTCAAGCGCTTGATCCCCTACAAATAATCGCAGGAAACGGAGGTAAACTGAAATGGCTCGTATTAAAGGCGCACTCGCTACGCGCAAAAGAAGAAAGAAAATCCTGAAGCTCGCTAAGGGCTACTACGGTGCAAAATCCAAGCTCTTCAAGACTGCTAAAGAAGCAGTTATGAAGTCCGGTCAATACGCTTATGTCGGCCGTCGCCAGAAGAAGCGCGACTTCCGTCGTCTGTGGATCACCCGTATCTCCGCTGCTGCGAAGATGAACGGTATGAACTACTCCACCTTCATGAACGGCCTCAAGAAGGCAGGCATCGCGCTCAACCGCAAGATGCTTGCAGAGCTTGCTGTGTCCGATGCGGCGGCGTTCACCGCGCTCGTCGAGAAGGCAAAGGCTGCCTTATAATAAGCAACAATTGCGTCCGCCGAATCTCGGCGGGCGCTTGTTTGCTATTTTAGGAACAGCAAAAACCCTTGAATTTTTCACATTTTTCCGGAAAGGACGGTGTTGCAAATGGAGCTGACCAGCCGTGAAAATCCGCTTGTAAAGGAACTGCATAAGCTGCTTTGCGACACCAAAGCCCGCCGCAAAAGCCGCCGCTTTGTCATTGAAGGTGCGCGCCTTTGTGAGGATGCCGCACGCTCGGGCGTGACGGTGCTGGTGGCGCTGGCAACCGCTTCTGCCAAGGAGCGCTACGCGGCGCAGTGGCAGGCGGTGGAGGCTGTGAGTGCCGTGTCGTATGAGATTGCGCCCGCGATCTCGGCGTATCTGTCGGAAACGCAGGCACCGCAGGGTGTGTTCTGTTTGTGTGAAATGCGTGAGGGGGCGGCGTTTTCCGTGTCGTCCGATGAGGTGTACCTTGCCCTTGAGGATGTGCAGGATCCCGGCAACCTCGGTACAATCCTGCGCACCGCCGAAGCCTTCGGTGTCAGCGGTATTCTGCTTTCCAAGGGATGCTGTGACCTCTACAACCCGAAGGTGCTCCGCGCCAGTATGGGCGGTGTATTCCGCTTGCCGCTGACCGTGTGTGAAGACTTTGTTGCAACCTTGCGTGAATGGGGGCAGACGCTTCCCGTGCTGGCAAGTGTTGTGGATGCCGATGCCTTGCCTGTGACTGCCGCGCCCAAAGGCGGTGCGGTTGCCGTGATCGGCAACGAAGGCAACGGCATGTCCGAAGCGGCGATTGCCGCTTGCACCCACCGCGTCACCATCCCGATGGCGGGTCGCGCCGAATCGCTCAATGCGTCGATGGCGGCGGGCATCCTGCTGTGGGAGCTGTGCCGTGAACACGGAGGTGGCGCGAAGTGAACCGTGCGCTGTATTGGATCTGGCTGCAACATGCGTTGGGCGTGGGTGCGCACCAGAGCGAAGCAATGCTTCGCGTGTTCGCCACTGCCAAAGAGGCGTATGATGCGACGGCATATCCCGATGAATGTGCGCTGACGGTGGTTCAAAAGCGCCGTCTTTCCGACAAATCGCTGCAAAAAGCAGCGAAGGAATGGGATGCTTTGCAGGCGCAGGGCGCGTGGCTCTTAACTCCTGAGGATGACCTGTACACGGCACTGTTTGAGGGGATGTATGCCCCGCCTGTAGTGCTGTATGCCAAGGGCGCAAGACCCGATGTGCAGGAGCATCCGCTGATCGCCGTGGTCGGCACACGCTACCACGACGAAAACGGCCGTCGCGTGACAAGACAGCTTGCCGCAGGACTTGCGGCGGGTGGTGCCATCGTCGTCAGCGGCGGTGCAGTCGGTCTCGACTGCGAAGCGCTGGATGCGGCGCTTTGTGAAAACGGTGCCTGCCTGTCGTTTCAGGCGTGCGGCATCGATATCAATTACCCGCAGGCAACGGCTCCGATCCGGAAGCGGTTGCTGGCAAACGGCGGTCTGCTGTTGACGGAATTTCCGCTCGGCACGCCCGCTTACCGACAAAATTTCCGTGTTCGGAACCGCCTGATCAGTGCCGCCTCTGACGGCACGCTGGTCACACAAGCGCCGCTTGGAAGCGGTGCGCTCATCACGGCGGGATGGGCAAGAGAGCAGGGCAAGGATGTGTATGCCGTACCCGGTGCGGTCGGCGTGCCCTGCTGTGAAGGCAGTAACGAACTGCTCAAGGACGGCGCACAACTTGTGACCAACGCCGCCGATATTCTGATGCAATATGCAGAGCGTTATCCGTTTGCGCTTCGCATTGACGCGGCAGCCGCCGCGGAAAAACGCGCCTTGCAGATCCGCGCGGCAACACCGGCGGAACTGGTAAAGGCACGGCCGCTTGCCGAAGAGCCGCCTGCCGTGATGCAGGTGGCGCAACCGAAAACGGATTCATGCGGCAAGGAACCGCTTTCGTGTCCGGAGGATGCGGACGAGGCGGTGAAACAGGTCTACGGGGCGCTGATCGCCTCGGAAAAGACCGTGACGGAGCTTGCGCGAGAGCTGACCATGACCTCTGCGGATGTCCTGTCGGCGCTGACCGAGCTCGAACTGTTCGGCGTTGTTGCCTGTACGGCAGGTCAACGCTACAAGCTGAATTTGAAAAAGTGAGGAAGACCCTATGTCAACTTTGATCATTGTGGAGTCACCCAGTAAAATAAAGACCGTTCAGAAATATGCGGGCGAGGATTACCGCGTGATGGCGTCCGCGGGACACATCCGCGACCTGCCCAAATCGCTTCTCGGCGTGGATATCCAGAACCGCTTTAAGCCGCGGTATGTGGATATCCCCGGTAAGTCGGCGCTCATCCGTCAGTTGCGTGCGGCGGCGGCAGAGTGTGACCGCGTGCTTCTCGCGACCGACCCTGACCGTGAGGGTGAGGCGATCGCGTGGCACTTGTCGCAGATTCTCGGCGTGTCGCCGAGCTCGCCGTGCCGTGTGGCGATCACCGAGATCACCAAAACCGGCGTGGAAAACGGACTCAACAATGTCCACGCGCTGAATATGGATCTCGTTGATGCCCAGCAGGCGCGTCGCGTGCTCGACCGCATTGTCGGCTACAAGATCAGCCCGTTTTTGTGGAAAAAGATCCGCAAGGGTTTGTCGGCGGGTCGTGTGCAGTCGGCGGCGGTGCGCATCGTTGTCGATCGCGAAGAAGAGATCCGCGCGTTTGTGGCGGAGGAATATTGGACGATCGACGCACAGCTGTCGGTCAACGCCAAGGGCAAGCGTTTCCCTGCCAAGCTCTACGGCGACCAAAACGGCAAGCTCGCCGTTTCGTCGGGTGAGCAGGCGGATGCGATCCTTGCCGCTTTGCAAAATGCAACCTTCACCGTCGATGCGGTCAAGCGCGGTACCCGCCGCCTGCAACCCGCACCGCCGTTTATCACCTCGACACTCCAGCAGGAGGCGAACCGCCGACTGGGCTTTGCCGCCCGCCGCACGATGCAGACGGCGCAGGAGCTGTATGAAGGCGTGGAGGTCGAGGGCATCGGCGCTACCGGTCTGATCACCTATATGCGTACCGATAGCCTTCGCATTTCCGAGGAGGCAAGAGCCGCTGGTAATGCCTACATCAAGGAGACCTACGGCGACAGCTATCTGCCCGAAAAACCGCGTTATTTCAAAACCAAGGCGAATGCGCAGGACGCGCACGAAGCGATCCGTCCTTCGATGCCGTCGCTGACCCCCGACCGCGTGAAGGGTTCGCTGACGCCTGATCAATACAAGCTTTACAAGCTCATCTGGGAGCGTTTCATTGCAAGCCTCATGGCGAACTGCGTGCAGGACACTTGCCAGGTGGATATCGGAGCTTCGGGTTATGTGTTCAAGGCATCCGGTTACACCGTGCGCTTTGACGGCTACACCACGCTGTACACCGAAGCGAAAGACGAAAAGGACGAGGATAATGCCGCTCTGCCGCCGCTGGAGGAGGGACAGACGCTGACACTTCGTGATCTCGCGGGCAATCAGCATTTCACCCAGCCGCCCGCGCGCTACACCGAAGCAACGCTTGTCAAAGCGTTCGAGGAAAAGGGCATCGGTCGTCCGTCGACCTATGCGCCGACCATCTCGACCATTCTGTCGCGCGAGTACATTGAGCGCGAGGGCAAGACTTTGAAGCCGACGCCGCTCGGCGAGATCACCACGGCGTTGATGAAGGAGCATTTCCCGAACATCGTCGATGTGAAATTCACCGCAAAGATGGAAGAAGACCTCGACAATGTCGAGAGCGGCGAGCAGGATTGGGTCGATACGATGGAGCACTTCTACGGCGGGTTTGCCAAAACGCTGGAAAAAGCGGAGCAGGCGCTCGACGGCGAACGCATCCAGGTGCCCGAGGTCGAGAGCGATGTCACCTGCGATCAGTGCGGTCGCAAAATGGTGATCAAATCGGGTCGTTTCGGCAAGTTCCTTGCCTGCCCCGGCTATCCCGACTGCAAGAGCACCAAGCCGATTATTGAGACCACTAAGGGCATCTGCCCGAAATGCGGCGGTGCGATCGTCGCGAAAAAAAGTAAGAGCAACCGCAAATTCTTCGGATGTGCCAACTATCCGAAGTGCGATTTTGTGACCTGGAGTGAGCCTGTGGCGGATGTCTGCCCGACCTGCGGCAAGACGATGTTCCGCAAAAAAGGCAAAAACGGCGGCGTGTTCTGCGCCACCGAGGGGTGCAAGGGCAAGGAGGAGTAAACCATGACCGCAACCGTAATCGGCGGCGGACTGGCGGGCTGTGAAGCGGCGTGGACGCTGGCGAACCACGGTGTTTCGGTAACGCTGTATGAAATGAAGCCCGTCAAATACTCGCCCGCACACAAATCGCCCGATTTAGCGGAGCTTGTGTGCTCCAACTCGCTCAAAGCCGCCCGTATCGGCAGTGCGGCGGGTCTGCTCAAAGAGGAGATGCGTCGTCTCGGCTCGTTGTGTATGACCGTGGCGGATGCGTGTGCGGTGCCGGCAGGCGGTGCGCTTGCGGTGGATCGCGACGCGTTCGCAAGCGGTGTCACAAAAGCGATTGAAGAGCATCCGCTGATCACGGTCGTCCGCGAGGAAGTCACCGAGATCCCAAAAGAGGGTGTGGTGATCGTGGCATCGGGTCCGCTGACGAGCGATACCTTAAGTGAAAAACTCACGGCGCTTTGCGGCGAGGGATTGCATTTTTACGATGCCGCCGCACCCATTGTCACCGCCGAGAGTGTGGATATGTCCTCGGCGTTTTACCAGTCGCGGTATGACCGCGAGGAAGGGGAACGCGAGGCGGACAGTCAAGGCGATTACATCAACTGCCCGATGAACAAAGAGGAGTACGAAGCGTTCCACGCGGCACTGGTCAGTGCCGAACGAGCGCCTCTTCACGAATTTGACGCGGCAGATCAGCCGACGGTGTATGAGGGATGCATGCCCATTGAGGTGCTTGCCTCCCGCGGCAAGGACGCGATCCGTTTCGGCCCGATGAAGCCCGTCGGACTGCGCGATCCCCGCACGGGACATCGTCCGTGGGCGGTGCTGCAGCTTCGCGCGGAAAACCGCGAGGGAAGCTTGCGCAATCTGGTCGGTTTTCAGACGAACCTGAAATTCGGCGAGCAAAAGCGCGTGTTCGGGATGATCCCCGCGCTGAAAAATGCGGAGTTTGTGCGCTACGGCGTGATGCACCGCAACACCTTTTTGCAGTCCCCGCAATTGCTGACGGCAGGCTTTGCCTTCCGTGCGGATGACCGCCTGTTCTTTGCGGGACAGATGACGGGTGTGGAGGGCTATATGGAGTCTGCCGCCTCGGGCATTCTCGCGGGACTCAATGCTGTGTGCAAACTCAAAGGTTTTGCGCCGTTTGTGTTGCCGCGCGATACGATGACGGGCGCACTGAGCCACTATATCAGCGGCTATGAAGGCAAGGATTTCCAGCCGATGGGCGCGAATTTCGGTGTCCTGCCGCCGCTTGACGAGCATATCCGCGATAAGAAGCTGCGCTACGAAGCGATCAGCGCACGCGGACTGAACTCGTTTGAGGAAGTCAAAAACACCCACGAATTGTTTGAAAAGTGAGGTTAAACAATATGCGTATTATTCTGGATGCCTTCGGTGGTGACAATGCACCGCTGGAAATGATCAAGGGTGCCGCACTGGCGGTGGCGGAATACGGTCATACCGTGATCCTGTCGGGTAACGAGGAGACTATCCGCAAAGTCGCCGCGGAACACGGCATTTCCCTTGACGGTATGGAAATTCTCGATTGTGACGATGTCATTTCGATGCACGATGCACCGCGCTCGTTGATGCGGGAGCATAAAAACAGTTCGATGGCGGTCGGTATGCGTGCGCTTGCCGAGGGCAAAGGCGATGCCTTTGTGTCGGCGGGCAGTACGGGCGCGATTGTGGTTGGCGGCACCTTCATCGTCAAGCGCATCAAGGGTGTGTCCCGTGCGGCACTTGCCGCCATTATGCCCTCTCAGCAGGGCCCTGTGATGCTCATTGACTCGGGTGCCAATGTCGACTGCCGTCCGACGATGCTCCGTTGCTTCGGTCAGATGGGCAGCATCTATATGACCAAGGTCATCGGCGGCGGTAAGCCTGCCCGTGTCGGTCTGCTCAATGTCGGCACCGAGGATACCAAAGGCGGCGATCTGCAACTCAAGACTTTTGAACTGCTCAAAAACAGTGATCTGAATTTCATCGGCAATATTGAAGCGCGTCAGGTGCCGTTCGGCGATGCCGATGTGGTGGTTGCCGACGGTTTTGCGGGCAATGTCCTGCTGAAAACAATGGAAGGCACGGCGGATGTGCTGATGAAGAGCATCAAAAAAGCCTTCACCGCCAATGTGCTGACGATGATCGGTGCCTTGTTCGTCAAAGGACAGGTCGGCGCGATCAAAAAGATGTTCTCCACCGAAGAAGTCGGCGGTGCGCCGCTTCTGGGTGTGAAAAAACCCGTCATCAAGGCGCACGGCAACGCCAAGGCATTCGCCGTCAAGAATGCCATCCGTGTGGCGGCGGAATTTGCCGCGGCGGATGTCGTCGGTCAGATCGAGGAAGCGGTTGCGGCGACGGCGGACGAAGGGCAGGACGATGACGAATGACAGTACTTGAAGAAGTGCGTGATTTTTTGTGTGAGCGGTGCGGCTGTTTTTACGAGGATGTGGAAATGGCGGCGACGCTTGACGAGTTGAATGTGGCGGATTTCGAGCGGGAGGAGCTTGCCTTTCTGCTTGCGGAGCGCCACGGTGTGGAGATTCCAAACGAGGAGCTTTTCGCCTTTGAAACGGTGGAAGACCTCGTAGGCTATATTGAAGATCGGTTAGGTTGATACTATGAAGCAATTGATTGAGCGGCTCGGGTATGATTTCAAAGAGCCCGCTTTATTGGAACAGGCGCTGACGCATTCGTCTTTCGCCAACGAAGGTAACCGCAAGGTAGCCAATAACGAACGGCTGGAGTTTTTAGGCGACTCGGTGCTCGGCATGATCGCGGCGAGTTATCTGTTTGAGAACGACAAAAGCCGCGAGGGCGAGCTGACCAAACTGCGCGCATCCATTGTGTGCGAGCAAGCGCTCAGCTCCTATTCCCGTGAGCTGGGTGTGGGTGAATACCTGCGCCTTGGCAAGGGTGAGCGGATGAACGGCGGACAAGACCGCCCGTCCATTCTGGCGGACGCGTTTGAGGCGATCCTCGCCGCCATCTTCCTTGACGGCGGTATGGAAGCGGCAAAAGCATTTGTGACGCCCTTTCTCGTCAAGGAGATCGCATCGCAGAAGCGCCGTCATTTCAAGGATTACAAAACCCAGTTGCAGGAGATCGTGCAACAGACGCCCGAGGAGCGCGTGGAATATGTGCTCACGGGTGAGAGCGGTCCCGACCATAACAAGCGCTTCACCGTCGAGGTGCATCTCAACAGCAATGTCATCGGAAAAGGCACGGGCAAGAGCAAGAAGGAAGCCGAACAGCTTGCCGCCCGCGAAGCACTCAAGCTGATGGGCTATGATGACTGAGAAACACGCAAATGTGGCGCTGTTTGTGCCGCATCTCGGCTGTCCGCATGATTGCCGTTTTTGTGACCAACGCACCATCGCGGGTGTCACGAAGCCGACAACTCCCGCCGATGTGACGGCGGCGTGTGAGCGGGCGCTGGCAACACTTGACGAAGCGGTCACGGCGCAGATCGCCTTTTTCGGCGGCAGTTTCACGGCGATCCCGCGCGAGGAGATGTGCGCACTTCTTAAAGCGGCACAGCCGTTTTTGCAGATGGGACGATTTGACGGCATCCGCATTTCCACCCGTCCCGACGCGGTGGATGACGAGGTGCTGACGGTACTGAAACACTACGGCGTAACGGCAGTGGAGCTCGGCGCACAAAGTATGGATAACCGCGTGCTGGCGGCGGTCAACCGTGGACACACGGCAGAGGATACCGTGCGGGCGGCAACGCTCATCAAGGCGCACGGACTGTCACTCGGACTGCAGATGATGACGGGTCTGCCGGGCGATACCGATGATGGTGCGATGGCGACAGCCAAAGCACTCGCGGCGCTGAAACCCGATACCATGCGTATCTACCCGACCGTGGTGCTGAGCGGCACGGCGCTTGCCGCCGATTTTGAAGCGGGGCGCTATCAGCCGCCCGCGCTCGAGGAAACGGTGGTACTGTGCGCACGACTGTTGGCCTTTTTTGAACACGAGCAACACATCCCCGTCATCCGTCTCGGACTGCACGAGGGAGAAGCGTTGAAAGAAAAGGTGCTTGGCGGCGGGTATCATCCTGCACTGCGCGAGCTGTGCGAGGGGCAGATGTATGTGAACACCGCTTTTACGGTGCTGACACACATGGGTCCCGAAGCGAAAGAGCGTGAGGTCGTTTTGCGGGTTCACCCCAGGGCGATCTCCAAAATGATCGGACAGAAAAAATGCAATGCAGCGTACCTGAAAAGCCTTGGTTTTTCGGTGCGCATCCAAAGCGATGAAACCGTCCCGATGTGGGCGGTAGAAGGAGAATACCTATGATTCTGAAAGCATTGGAAATACACGGCTTTAAGTCGTTTCCCGACAAAACGGTGCTGACTTTCGGTCAGGGAATCACCGCCGTTGTCGGCCCCAACGGCAGCGGTAAATCCAATATCTCGGATGCCATCCGCTGGGTGCTCGGCGAGCAGTCGGCAAAAAACTTGCGCGGTGCCAAGATGGAAAGTGTCGTGTTTGACGGCACGGCGGCGCGTCGCGGCATGGGTTTTGCCGAGGTTACGCTGGTGTTCGACAACACCACCCGCGTGTTGGATTTTGATGAGGACGAGGTGCGCGTCACCCGCCGCTATTTCCGCTCGGGCGACAGCGAATATTTGCTCAACAACGCCACCGTGCGTCTGAAAGATATCCAGATGATGTTCATGGATACGGGTCTTGGTCGCGACGGCTATTCCATCGTCGGTCAGGGCAAGATCGGTGACATCGTTGCCTCCAAATCGGGTGAGCGCCGCGAGATTTTTGAAGAAGCGGCGGGCATTGCGAAATACCGCTACCGTAAAAACGAGGCAGAGCGCCGTTTGCACGCGACCGAGGAAAACCTCCTGCGTCTGCGCGATATCGTGCAGGAGCTGGAAGACCGCGTCGGCCCGCTCGGACATCAGGCGGAAAAAGCCAAGAAATTCCTTGTGTATTCCGAGGAGAAAAAACAACTCGAGATCGGCTTGTGGCTCCACACGATCGATCATTCCCGTGAGGTATTGCGCGAGCTGTCGGATAAGCTGGAGCTTGCCCGCACGCAGTACGACACCGCGGGTGCGGATATCGATGCCATCGAGGTGAAAATCGAGGAGGCATCGCGCGAGAGCGAGCGTCTGCTCGCCGAAATGGACGAGGTGCGCCGCGCATCGGCACAGCTTGAGGAGCAGGCGGCAATGCTGGAAAGTCAGGCCGCCGTGCGCCGCAACGATCAACAGCACAGCGCGGAAAATATTGAACGCATGAAGGGTGAGATCGAGGCGTCTCACCAAGGCAGCGAGGCGCTCGATAAGGAAGAGGCGGACAAACGCGCCGCCATTGACCGCCGCCGCGCATCCATTGAGGAACAACAAAAGACCCAACTCGACCTTGCCGTGGCAATGCAGGAGTTGATCCGCAATTCCGACAGCGTGTCGGGACAAATGGAGGAGCTTGCCGACAAGGCGGCAACGCTCGCCAGTGAGCTGTCCGACTGCCGTGTCAGCTCGGTTACGAGCGAGAGTGCCTTGGCAGAGATCACCTCGCGCCTGTCGGTGCTGTTGTCGGATGCTGCCGATTTTCAGGCGGCATCGGCGGCGGCGCAAAAAGAGCTGGAGGATTGCCAGAACGGCGCGGCGGCATGCCGCGAAACCGTGGAATCTCTGCAAAATGCCGTGAACGGCTGTGAAATGCGTGCGCAAAGCCGCGAGAAGAAGCTCGCCGAAGCACAGAGAACCGCTGAGCAACGCCGTCTGGACGCGGAGGAAACCGTGCGCCGCATCCGTCTTCTCGAAGAGATGGAACGCAGTATGGCGGGCTTCCACGACAGCGTTAAAGCAATTATGAAACAAAGCACGCGCGGTGCGTTGACAGGTATTCACGCGCCCGTGTCCCAGCTTCTCAACACTGAGGGTGACTACGCTCTCGCCATCGAGACCGCACTCGGTCAATCGGCTCAGCACATTGTGTGTGATACCGAAAACGACGGTAAGCGCGGCATCCGCTATCTGAAGGATACCAAGGGCGGTCGTGCGACCTTCCTGCCCCTGGATACCATCAAGGGTCGCGTGCTGGAGGAAAAGGGTCTTGAAGATGAAGACGGCTTCCTCGGCATTGCTTCGGACCTTGTAGACTGTGATAAAAAGTACGAAGGCGTTGCCCGCGACCTGCTGGGTCGCACGGCAATTGTCGAGGATCTCGACAGCGCGGTGGCAATCGCGCGCCGTTATAAATATCGCTTCCGCATCGTGTCGCTGGACGGACAGGTTATCAACGCAGGCGGCTCAATGACGGGCGGCTCGAGCGTCAAAAACGCCGGTCTGCTGTCCCGCCGTGCGGAAATTGACCGCCTGACCGACAAGAGCAAAGAGCAGGAGCA
>JAZRTC010000065.1:0-22980 GCA_045651865.1 Acutalibacteraceae bacterium | reverse complement strand
GGCGGCGGTATACGCATTACCCGCCGCCGAAGAACCCATCAGCACCGTACCTGTCGCGGCACCGGCAACGGGGTTGATCAGACCAATCGCCGCCGAAGCCAACACAGACGGCAACATATTGGCGGTGGTATTGATGACATCGTACGCACCGCGGGCGAGCGTGCCGCCCAAGCCACCGTCACCATACAGATCCTCGCGCACCAGCTGCGATTGCTGTTGCACGGCATTCGGCGGGATCCAGTTATCGGTGTTGAACAGGTTGGCGATACCGCCCGCAAAGCTGTCGATACCCGCATAGGCACCGAACGCCAGCTGCTGAAATGTCTTGCCGTCCATCGCCTCGGCGTTTGCCTGCGCACGACGGGAATTAAGCGAATATTCCAGATATTTCAGATATTCCTCTGCCGCGTCTTTGCCACCCTTTGCGTAATAATAATTATAAACTGCGCGTTCATCTTCTGTCAAATACTTTTGGTGCTTTTTCGGAATCTCGTCTGTATGGTCTTGCTTGCTCAATTCCTCAAAATCATCTGCATTTTGCGCTTCTTCTGTCAAGCGGATTCCTGTCTGTATGTATTCTGCTTGACCGACGGTTGCTCGCTTTTCGCGGAGGAGCTGTTCATATTCTTCTATCGTCTCACAACCGTACACCTCCAATTGGCGCGCAATCTGTTTATCGAGCTGTTCGACCTGTGGCATCACAATATCATCCGCCATCTGGCTGTTGAACAGATTGTCACGCTTGAAGATCGTAAATTCCAGCCATTCGTATGTAGACTCCATTGTTTCCAGTTGCTTCAGCTCGTCCTCCAGATCCAGCGTTACCATCTCCTGATATCGCGCATTACCCGCCATGGCTTTTTCATACTCTTCTTTTGTGTCATACTCACCGACCGTATTGGCAAAGCTTTTGTACGCCTCGCGTATCTGCTCCTGATTATGAATGATAGCCTCGAGTGCGGTTTTCAGTGCGGTATAATCCTCCTCGGTGAAGAGCTCGCGGTTTTCCTCCAGAAAGCCGAGCGCTTTCGCTGCGCGTTTTTGCAGGTCGAGACTCTTCTCTACAGCGTCTTTGGTAAGTTTGGCGGCGTTATCATACCCGAGTGTTTGCAAATCCTGAACAAGGGTGTTGTGATCGGCAAAAATACTGTCAATAAACGCTTTATCGACCGGCGAGGTGTTCTCCGACTCGCGCTCGGTTTTCGCGATCTGCCCGAGTTCCTCTGCCGACACTTCCACCTCATACCGGAATTCACCCTCTCGTGCGGTGTAATACTCCATCTGAGACGGCGACAAAATGCCGTATTCGCGCATAATATCGTTCATCTGCGTAAGGGTGATGGTACCGTTTTGGTAGGCTTGCATCACACAGTTCCACGCCTCAGTCATACCCTCTTTCGTGTTTTTTGCCAAATGATATCTCACGGTCATACCAACATCCTGCAGCGGATCGGCTTGCGGCGGCTCAGGTTCAGGAACGGATATGGTAATTGTCGGCGCTTCAACCTTCCATTGTGCCGCTTGTTGCTCTTCTTCGTAAAGCCGGAGTGCCTCCGCATCGGCTTTCTCATTATTTTGGCGGGTGACAACGGCGATCGATTTTTCAACCGCGTCGTTCACACGCTTTTTCTCCGACTCACGCCACGCATCATACTCCTTGATGGCGGCGGTATACTGATCGTCAAGCGTTTTCATTGACTCCTGTTTATGCTCGGTGACGCGCTTATCGTTGTATTGCCGCCTACGCTGAATACCGCCTTGAAACCCAACCATCAGGCCGCTGTTACCAAGTCCCATATTGGCAAGGGTTTCGTCAATCTCGCGCTTGCGCACCAATTCATCCACGGCGTTGGCATCTTACAGCGGACGATAGGCCGCGGTGGTCTCCTTTTTCGCCGTTTCATACGACGAGGTGGTATAACTGACATTATCGTTGTAGTTGCGATCGATCTCAGCATTGGCGGCATCGCCTTGAGCACGCACCTCGGTTGCATACGAATCGGTATAGGTTTTGGCTTTTTCGCGCTCCTGCTTTTGATAATCCTCTAATGTAGACATAGCATCCTCCTTTTTTGAACCCCCCTCCCCCCACGCGTTGCTCTTACTTCACCGAACCGAACATACTGTACTGCATCCGCAGGCCCTTCAGGCAAAGCTTGCCGATCGCTTTGAGCTTCACGGCAAAAGTACGGCATCGGCTGACACCCGGCATCACCAGATGCGCGAAGGTGTCTGCACTTTGATACCGCTTGCCGTAGGGCGGCTCCTCGCCGTCGACCACAAAGCTCAGCTCTGTGTCATCCGTCTGCAACATCGGATAAAACGCGTGGATGCGTTTGAATGCGGCGGGGTCGCCGAATTCGTAGGTTTTCGTCGTCAGCGATATGGCGATATCCTTGTTTTCCTTCTGATACAACGCTCCTGATCCGCTGTTGTTCATTATGAGATAGCTGTCTTTATCAGCATTCTCATCAAAGCGATGCAGCGTACGCGCCGTGATGTTTCCGTTTGTACCCGTGCTTATGATGAGTGCTTTGTCCGCGCCGTCACCGACCAGCGTTTGCACGGCATTCTCATCAAAGTGGAAGCGATGCGTCATCCACGCGATGTTGCGTGCCGCGCGCTCGCCCGAGGAATAGCCCGATACATTGACAAACCCGCTGTCGTTGTAATCAAACTCCGCCATCACATTGCCGACCATCAGGCGGTATTTGCCGTTATGATCGATAGCGGAGGCATTGCCGCGCTGTTCCTCAGAGGTGTTTTTCAGCAGCCACCAGCGGATCTTCTGCCCAATCTCGCGGACATTGCGTTCGCTGTACTGTCCCGCTACCACCAGCGTATAAATCCGCGCGTCCTCATCCATCCACACAAGGCGGTCGCGACACAGCGCGATGCTTTTAGGACAACGGCAACCGATCTGCGGCGACAGCTGGGTCAGCGGAAAATACGCCTGCGAGGCGGTCACATCGACATTCACACCGTTCGCCACTGCCTCGGTATCAATTTCACCCTGCACATAGGTGGTGTAGAAGATCTCGCGTTCCTTGAAGACAACGAGCATATCCCCTTGCTTTTCGAGCGCGGTAATCTTCTGCGACGCATCGCCGACGATCATATAGTTGTTTTCGGGGAAATAAAACGGGTTGTTGACATCCGACCACAGTAGTTTTGCATTTTCGGTATCTGCCAGAAACAGACGCGTGCCACCGCGCTTGTTCGCCGTACCGCCGAACCATGTCGCAAGGGAAAGACTATGAGAAAATGACGCTTTTGACTTGCTTGTATAATAGGTGATTGTCACCGTGTTTGCCACATCGGTTACAGGTAACGACGGCGTGACCAACACACTGCTTTCCGTAAACAATCGAGCCGTATACTGGGTGCTGTCAAGTGTAAAAGTCGTTGTTTCATTGTGTTTAACAGCTACTGTTGACTCACCTTTGACGGACACAATTTCCATTGTCAGACCGCGCGTGGGCAAAATCTTATCGGGCAACTGATAAATCTCTCCACCCTCACTCTCTGTACCTGCAGTCGGTGTAAAACTTGCACGGCAACGCCGAGTTAAGAGGTTGTACCCTTCGTACATCACGCCGTTTGCTTTTTCGCTGTATTCTTTTGCAATCGCATTGTTGAGCGGCACACTCCGCCCGTTGATCATAATAAGTGGCGCATACAGCTTGCTTTCATCCACCTGTTTTATCGTGTCGGTATCCTGATCCGGCACATATATATTGCCGGCGTGATACATCAGGAACGGATAATGGTTTTCATCCTCAGCGTACGGAGCAATCGCACAATTCGGATATACTTTGTTGGAAGTATTGGAGAGTGACATGCTGTACACTCGAAAAGGAGCTCCGATAGGCCAGGTAAACCCATCCAATCTCATAAACTTCAGCAATCCATACTTGGTAGACAAATTATCATTCTTCCCAAGCACCGATACCGCGCACATCTTGCCGTCCACCTCGATCGGCTTGGTGAACAACCCGTCGATATGCGTATAAGTACCGCTTTGACATTCAAACGCTTCCTCCCCCACTGCCCGCACCGCTTCTCGGGTGCGGAGCGTGCCGTGGTCAATACACAGATTGCATGCCTCGGCAAGCTCGTCATCGTCAATGAACTCCGCTTCCGTCGCCGTGTTCACGCCGCCGAGCAGTTGCGGGATATTGAGCATCTGCCGCCTTGCCTTTCCCATTGCCTCATAACGCATAGGGCAACACATCCTTTCGCTCGCGCTTGTGCGTCAACGACGCGCGTTTGCGGTTGTAATACGCGCTCATCAGCGACTGGTTGTCCGCGTCGCCAAGCGTCTGCGCCATCAGCATCGCGACACCGTAAGGCATCACCTCATTGATGACCCGCTCGGGCAGATGAAGCTCATCCGTGATCGCGCCAAGCTCCGCAAAACCCTCGTCATACAGACCGTACCACACATCGCTGTAAATCTGATTCACAAGCGGCAAGGCACGCGCTGTCACATCCGTGTACATCTGCGCATCAAACCGACCGTGCGAATCGGTATAATTAAGCAGCTGGAGCGCTCTGTTTTTCACTTGTTCTCCTGTTTTCATTCTGTCACCTCACCTTTCATTGTCACGGCATAGGTTGCGATCGGCACGACCGTGTCCGTCAGCAGATCCAGTCCGTTCAGCACCACGCAATCGTCGTACACATCCACGATGTAGCCTTGACTTTTGTCGTTTTGATATTCCCGCTTGCCATTCACAATCGCGCACGGTCGGGATAGCGATGGGATATGTACGGAGCAAAAGCCGTTTTTCTCGGTATAATTCGCACATTCGTCCACCTCTTGACATTCAAACATCATATGGGAATGTCCGTGGAAAAGAATGGTGTTTTTGTGTTCCGAAAGCAGTTCTTTGAATGCGGCGGTATGCCCCCAATCCTTGAAGAATTGATTGCTTGTGTACGCGCCGTTCGCGTTGCCGCTGTCGTTGGTGAGATTGGGATGGATAAACACAAAGCACCGTTTGTCGCGATTGGCTTGAAGTGTATGCCGCAACTCTCCCAAGTCATCATCCGTCATCGGTGTCGTGCCATGCGGCTGCCCGATCAGAATGAACAAGTCATCCCCTTGTGTCACGGTGTACGACAACGCACCGTTTTGTGTGTACGCTTTCAACTCACCTTGATCCCCCGTGTGCAGTGTGATATCCTTGCCGTAAAAACTCTCATGGTTGCCACACAGTTCATAGACGGGAATGGTGTGCTTGTCACAGATTTCCTTGTACTTCGCGAATTGCAAGTTCTCGAAATACGGGATTTCATCGGGATCGCTCTCGTTGACTTTTCGGTAAAAGCCTGTCTGTGTCAGATCGCCCGAGACAATACACATCACACACCCTTGATCCTCAAAAAAGGAAAGCGCGTTATCAAATTTTTCGTTAGGATTCCACACGGCAGACAAATGCCACAAATGGATATCGCTCACCAAGCCAAACGAGTAGCACTTCTCCCCCTGCGGCCGCGCAAGTCTCCCAAGCGGGATGCCGAACAGTCGCTTGCCGCTCTTGTCATACACGCCGATCTGCGTTGCGCCTTTCGGGGCGATGTTTTGCGGGATGAAGCCTTTGTATTTGTAACTCATACCCTCACCGCCTTACACAATCGCTTGATTGACTGTGAGAACAGAATCGTCCGTAATGGATGTACTGCCGATACGGATATACGCCAGATCCCCTTGCATTGCTAAGTGTGCTGAACTGTTAAGCGTTCCTATATACACGCCGTTTTCCTCAGTACCACGAGTAACAAACAGGTTGTACAAAGTCGTGCCATAGGTGGATGTACCGCCGTTGATCGGCTGTTTATTCGCGTCATAACACGCAATGTTGATGTTGTTGTCTTCCGCAATCGCGATGTGTTTAATGCGGAGAACATCACCCGCTTTTGCAGGAATAAAGCCTGTCACGGCATAGCCGTCCAACGCTTTTTCTGTTCCCGCGCTCATCGACAATCTGTATCCCGGCTTATATCCCACTTCGCCGTTCTCACCGACAAACAAATTGCCGCTTGCATCGGTGGAAATCGGGATTTGGTTGACGATCGACACAACGGGTGTATCAGGATCTTCGGGTTCATCGGGTTCGTCGGGAATAACAGGTTCATCCGCAGAAAGCGTCAGCGTACCGATGTCCATGACTGTGCCATCTTCTGTCTCATACTTGACGGCATACTCACCGCTTGCGAGATTGCCCGACACAACGATGGTGTTGTCGTCATCCACATAGCCGAACACAGGCACACCGCCGAGAGCGGTCAGCACATCACTCACGATCGCCGCCTTGTCGGTATCGGTGAGGGTGTAGGGATCGCCTTTGGGACCTTGAGCGCCTTGAGTTCCGGTGTCGCCCTTTTCGCCTTGAGGGCCTTGCGGGCCGGGGGTGCCGACTGCCTCCCACGCAGAAGCGGCAGCGTTTTCGGCATCTGTCGCCGCTTGTCGCGCCGCATTCTGTGCTTTAATAGCGTTGTCGGTACAGTTGCTGACAAACTCTTTCACACCGTTGATATCGCTTTTCGCTCGCTCCACAGCACTCTGTGCTTCCACCGCTGCATCTTTTGCAGCCTTAGCCGCTTCTACAGCATCTCTTGCGCCCTCGGTGTGCATCTTTGCATCATCGGCATAACCTTGCGCATCACTTGCGCATACATTTGCCGCCATCTCTGCTCTTTCTGCCGCTTTCTTTGCCGACACCGTGCGAGACAGCATTTCCGACACACCCGTCCAGAACGGTGTGCCGTTCTCCACATCGGCGTGCTCAAAATACAGCACCATTTCACCCGAGCGCCACACAGTAAGTTCTTTGCCGTGTTCATCCAACCGCGACAGCACCACACGCGCACACAGCTGACCTGCCGCAACAGTGAGCAACTGCGGCAACGGATACCTAAAGCTCGCCATACCGTCCGTGACGGTGATATCCTCAATGAGATCGCTCGACAGCACCGTGCCGTCACCCGTTGTGAAGCTCAGCCGCACGAAATCGCCTTGTTCATAGAGAGAGTCATCCAATGTTACGGCGAGCTCTGTTGCATTGTGCTCGCCTTTGACACCGCCGAAAACAGGAATGGCGGGTGTTACCCCGCCATCCGCCATCGCGGTGAATTGAACTGTTCGTCTGATCATATTCATTCCACCTTTATTGTTGTTTTTCGTGTTGTGTGCCGAAGTAGAACGAGATCACACTCGACACAATGATCATCACATTGTCGGCACTGATCTTCCCCGTGAGGGCAAGCACGGCGAACACCAGAATCACAGCCAGCGTCACAATGGTCTTGACCTTGATCAGCGCCGCCAGATTATCTAAGAATTTCATATTGACCTCCTCAATTCACTGCCCTTTGTGAAACTGCTCCAGATCACCAAGGCGGTGATTGATCACCTTGATCTGCTCCTCAACAACGGGCATCCGCTTGGCAAACCCGTTATGTTCGCGCACCTCGCGCGTCAGTTCCACGATTTTGGTGTCGGTCACTGCCTGCGCCTTCTCCAGCTGTGCCTGCATGCGACGGTTGGCGCTGATGTTGCTGATTACCACACCGACAAGCGCCAGACCGCCCGTGATGAGGGCGACAACAATTTCCGTCACGCCGCCACCTCCAGCAGTGCCTTCCATGTCTCAATACCGACAATGCCGTCGACAGCAAGACCGTTTCTCGCCTGAAATGCCTTGACCGCTTGAAGCGTCTCATCGCCGAAGATGCCGTCATCTTCTGCACCGACCAGCACCTGCACCAGTTTGACACGCTCGCCCGTCATGCCGTACAGCACATACTGTTCTGCGGCACCGGCTGTCTCCTCACCCCAGATGCCGTCGTCGCCGTACTGCAGCAGGGCAATGCCGTCCGCCATCGCCGCACGCTGGAAGCGAAGAACTTTGTTTTCAGGCTCCCTCTCTGAGGGAGCTGTCGGCGTAGCCGACTGAGGGAGTTTTCCCTCATTTGCAATGTCGCCCGCTTTGATCGCCTCAAACGGGTAATTGGCACCGGGGCAGGCAGTGGCATCGTGATCGCCGTGGCGGGTGATTGCGAGATTGCCATGCTTGCTCTTGAGGTAGGCAATCAACTGCACAACGGCATTCTGCTGTGCGGCAGGCATCGCTTCTTCCTCGAAGTTGCCCTCGGCACAGATACCGATGCGGTCATTGTAACCGCTGGTATGCGCACCAAGCCAATGCTCGGGACGACCGTACCAGATGACACCGTCTTTGGTCACATAGTAGTGATAGCCGATGCCTGCCCACCCGTTGACATCGCGGTGGTAGTTGTGGATCGACACCACATCACTGTCGATTGCCGCATGGTGCAGGACAATGCCCTTGGGCGCACCCGCACGATCGCTGTGATTATCGTTGAAACGCAACAACGCATCCTTGATCTCGATCATTCTGTTTCCTCCTTCCTCCCTGTTGCCTCCCTTTGAAGCAGGGAAGGGATTTGAAATGTATTAGCCGCGGATATACGCATAGATCGTGTGACGCATCGCGGTCTTGATGAATGCATCGTAATACAGGCGGTAATCAAACTTCCACGCATCTGCCTTGAGGTTCTGCTCAGGCGCAAACGCACGAAGCGTCTCGCTCTTTTTGACCAGCGACACCGCCTTCTTCGGCAACACAAGGAAACCGATGGATTTTGCCGCCGCAGTGGGCGTAAAGCCGCCGTCCTCCTGACCGCCCGTGGTGCCGTCATAGAAATCGTACTGCGTCTTCATGCGCGACAGCGGCACGGGCAGCAGCTTGATATCATCAAGGGTGCGCACACGGGTGCTGACCTCGCCCTTTTTGAAATCGCTCATCACGATCTGATGGGCAATCTCGGGCGATGCCGACAGACTTTTGAGGAAATCGTTGTCTGCAAAGCACACGAGTTCCTCGTCAAAACCGACTTCTTCGCGAATCTTGCCGACCGCTTCGCCAAACATGGCATACGCCTCGGTAGCGGGATCACCTTCCACCGTCTGATTGTTGGTAGCCGCGTAGCCGCCGAGCTTCGACAGCACATAAGCATCCACCTCGGGCACGACCTTGGTGCGGACAAACTCAGCCAGCACCTCGCCCGCAAGACCCGCAATACCGGTCTCGTCGTTGTCCTCGCGGTCAAGCTGGAACGATCGTGCGCGATCCTGCTCGAGCGTGAACGGTTCGGAGGTAACGGAAATCGAACCCGTGACAAAGCCGTTGTCGCGGTCATAGTTGCCAAGCGAGCTCATATCCATCGTGGGGATGAGCACCGTCTTTGCGCCCACAAACTTCGCTCGGAGCGCATTGTCCTCAAACACGCCGACTGTCGAGCCCTGCACGAGTGCCTTTTCCAGCTGACCGGTCATGTTGGTACGGAATTCCAAACTGTTGATTTTATTTGCCATAAACTATCCGTCTCCTTTGTTGTTATTGTCGACCCCATACACCGCGGATCATCGCGTCGGTGATGGGATCGCTCACCTCGCCGCCACGGTCCGCAAGCGAACCCGTGGCGGCCTTTTGGTTGTGTGCCTGTTTTTGTACCGCCGCGGCGGTACGCTTTTGTTCTTGCAGGGTATGACGGTTATACGCGTCGAGAAGCGGGATGCCCTTTTGTAAGGCGGTGTCCACAACGCCTTGCGGCAGATCCTTGATGCTTGCCACCCCGGGATGATCCGCCTGCAGTTCTGCAAGCTCGGTTGCCAGCCGTTCGTTGACTGCCTGTCGCGACGCTTTGTCTGCCGCTTCGTCCGCATCCTTGAAGGTGCCGCGCTTTGCCGCTTGGTGTGCTCTTTCCACCTCAAACAGCTTCTCACCTGCCTCCTTGCCGTATTGGCAGATGTATTCCTCCTTGACGGCATTCTCGCGCATCTCCAGCATCCGATCCAGCAGTTCGGTGGTGGTTTTCGCACCGTAAGCCGCCGTCAGCTGGTGGAGCTTCTCGAGATCACCCGCCATATGCTCAAACTTCATACCCTTTTGGAGAAGTGTCGTCACACGCGCGGTATCGTTCGCCTTGATGGGTGTCACCGCACCGTTGTACACCGGTGTGAAGATCAGCCCGTCATCAGCATCTTCCCCGCTCGCTGTATCCTCCACAGCTTCTCCTGCGCCGTTTGTAACCTCTGCCGCCTCATTGGTTTGTTCAGCCGCTTGGGTCACCTCCGACACATTCTCAGCATCCGCAGATGCCGTATAGATATCGGTTGCGTCATTGGTTTGTTCCACAACCGTTTCCATCACATCATTCATATTGCTTGCTCCTCCTGTGATTGAGATATTCACTGCTCTTCCCAGTCTTGCTGTTCTGTTCCGTCATAGCTCCAGAAATTCGCCATATAATGCGCTTCGCGCGCATCGGATATGCCACCCTGACGCACCGGCTCTGCCTTTGTTTCGTCCGCCTGTTCTTCCCCGACCGACAGCATCACGGCGCCTGCGCAGATGAGCAGGACAATCATACATACACCTATCAAGACCCATTCCATTCTATTCACGCTCCCATTTGTGCGAGCAGGTCCTCCTGCTGTTTCACCATCAAATCCAGTTGTGCAGGTGTCGGTGTTTCTTCCGGTTGTTCACTGACATCGTCCTGCACAGTCTCCTGCAGCTCACGGATCAGCCCGTTTACATCTGCCACGATTCCCTTGGGCAATCGTTTGAGATATTGCGCGGGCGTGATCACCTTTTCGGCAAGCAGATGGTCAAGTGTCGCCATTGTCTGCGCTTCGCTCCACAGTCCCACCGAACCGACATCCACCTTGGCACTCAGCGCCAGATGCGCAAAGCGGTTACTGTCAAACGGCAGATACCACACACCGCCGTCATCCTCTACCTTCAGTTGTCGCTGTCCGTATTTGGAAATCCAGAACTCCGCCCAGATGCGCGCGACATCCTCCACAAAGCTGTAAAAACGGTTTTGCACCGTCTGCATCGGGAGCATTGCCGCTTCGCGCACGGCGAGGATTGCCGAGGTGTTATCGGGCTTGATATCGCCCAGCGCCGCATCGTTGGCACCCGACTGCTTGAGCGTGTTGGTGATGAGTTCTTCGATGTTCTCAGCAAATTGCGGCGAGAACTGCGGCGGATTGACATAGCGCACCGCCGAGGATACTTCTTCTGCCGAACCGTACACACGAAGCACCTGACCGGGATCATTGGAAAGCTCCTCACTCACCACATCGCCGTTGACCACGGTCATCGGAATACCCATCATCATGACTGCCCACACCGATGCCGTGAGCATACGGTTGATGGCGATCTGATTGGGAATGAGATGCGTGACCTCGCTGTCGCCGTAAGCGCAGTTTTTGCGGCGTTGCCACATAAACGCGGCAAGCGGATACAACCGCACACCGAGTTCCCACACAGGACGGATCACCAGTCCGCGGCACACCTGTACCGCTTTGACCGTGAGTCGTCCCGCTGTATCCCGCTCCTTCCAGAAACGGGTGATCACCGTTGCCTTCTGACTGTCGGCAGGCTCATCAAACGAGCGGTCTCCCGCCATATACGCGGTTTCGCGGTCGGGCACGATCTCCGCCAACAACGCTTCGTGCACGCCGTTTTGCCGCGCAATACGGCGAAGTTCGGCAACCGTCCTGCGCTGTGCAACCAGTATGTACGGCTGGGACTGGATATCGCCGTTCGTCGGATCACCCATGTACACATTCTCCACATCCAGCGTTTCTGCCTGAATATCGCCCTTGATGGGTGCGGTGCGGGCGGCATCGGCGTACATACCCGTTTCCACCGCAGGATCCCAGTAGGTGTACAGGTAGCCCGTGCCACGGATGTATGCATCCTCGAGAACCTGGATCTTGCGTTCCTCAAACTTGACCCGTTCGGCAGTCACCTTGAAATAATCGGACATCGCCGACATCACCAGATTCACTTCCACTGCTTCGTCGGCAGGATTTCCCGCCGCATCGGATAACGGCAATCCCCGCAACGCCTGACGGCGTTGACGCACACGCTCGCGAAGCTCCACCGTCTGCGGCACACCTTCTGCGCTGTACATCACCGATAACGGCGCGGCGCCGACCGTTGCCATCTTATAATCGCCGATTCGTTTGATCACATTGTGGCGCACAAGCGGTCGTTCGCCGCCACACTTCGCGCCGTGCCACTGGTCGCCGACAAAAAAGCGTTCATTGCGGCGGTTCTGCTCATACAAACCAAGCTCCCCCAGACCGCTTTTAAAGCGCCGACCGCTTTCGTACTCCTGCCACACCGACTGCGGTGTGACTTGCCGATTCCTGTTCATATTCATAACTCCTCCCGTTATTCGTCCTACGCCGCAAGGCGTGTTATATCCAACCGCCCTTGACATCACCGCTGACATTGCCGCTCTCGCGCCGCGCGCGGTATGCCGCCTTGTGCGCCTTGGCAGTGTCCTCGGGTGTCTGCGGACGGAAATGCCGCACATCCGCCATCGCGTAGCGAAGTGCATCCATCAGGTGGTTGTTCTTGTCCTCGGGTTCGTTGATACCCGCACCGGATTTGTCCGTTTTCCACGCATACGACGACAGCTCCGCAATCGCCGCTTTGCACACGGGATGCACGATCATCCGATACTCCTGCAACACCGCAATACCGTGAAGCACACTGTCCTTGCCCTTGTCGGCAGGCTGTATGCGCGAGATCCCCGCGCGCCTGAGTTCCTCGTTGCTTTTCGGCTCGGCGCTGTCGGCGCGGATGCGCTCTTTTGCGTAGCCTTTCTGTTTGATCATTGCCGCGATCTCGCTGTTGACCATCCGCGTCTGATAATGCTCATCAAAGAGGTACAGTAGCTTGTCCTCCTGATTGACTGCCGCCGCCACAAACGCGGTCGGGTCGTTGGAGTAGCCATAATCCAGTCCATACACACAGCGGTATTTCCAGCCGTCCTCACCGCGCAGAAGCTCCTCGACGGAGAATGCCTGCACGCTCCAGTTGTCGAAGATCAACCCTTCCGATATACCCCAGTCACCCAGACCTGCCACCCGATAACGGCGCGGGTTCTGCTCCTTCATCGTCTCAAACATCCGCTTGTCGTCGTCCTGCAACCACTCATTGCAGGTGTAGTTGGTGGTCATCGCCAGTACATCCTCGTGCGGGGTATCAAAAAAGCGCTTTTTAAGCCAATGTGTCTCGCTCCACGGGTTGAAGGTCAGCGTCACCTGCTTAAAGAGCGGCTCGGGCACCGCACCACGGATACTCTCGTCGATGGTGCTGAAGTCCGCTTCGCTGTCGATCTCATACGCTTCCTCGAACCACAGCCAGCACAGATACCCGCGCTCGACGGTGATGGAGGTAATCTTGAACGGATCGTCCAGCCCGCGAAAATAGATCTTTTGCCCCGTTTTCACATTCTCGATTTCCAGCGGACTCTCCTTTGCCTTCCATGTCGCTTCCAACCCAAGGCGACGGATCGCCCATTTCAGCTCTGCAAAACAGCTGTCCTTAAGCGTGCGATAGGTCTTGCGCACCACAAGCAAATTTGCCTCGCGGTATTTCTCCTTGGAAAGCTGCGCAATATACCACAGCGCCGTCGTTTTGGATTTCTTGGAAGCACGCGACCCCTTCACCACACGATAGCGCCCTTTGAAACTCCAGAACGCATCATACGAGCCGCCGATGAACGCCCGCATGCAAGTTGCCTCATCCACCGAGATCATCCACAATCACAACCTCTGTCACCGCTTCGGGCATTGCTTTGTCGCTGAACAACCCCTGCCGCTTGCCCAGAAGTTCTGCGGCGCGCATGCGTTCCTTTTCACTGCCAAGCTCACCGCGAAGCACCGCGGTCAGAAACCGCAGGATCTCCTCGGAATCGGCAACCGTATGATCGCTTGTATCGGTTTTCGCCTGTGTCATATAATCCTGCACAGTCGGTGCTTTGAGCAGTCGCCGCGCCGCGGCCATCGCGTTTTCTTCGCGGTACCCCGCCAGACGATACGCTTCATCGGGTTGTGTGCCGATCAGGACAGCATCGGCAAATCGCTTTTGTCTTTGTGTCAGCATCCGCCCTCACCTCGCATCGTCCAATCGGGATGATCCTGCATCCAGCTAAGCTGTGCAGGCGTCAGCATCGAACAGACCCAGTCGAGTGTCTGTTCCAATTCTTCCGTACAGAACCGACAAAAACCGTCTGTCACATCCGCTTCATTCACTTCTTCGCCGCACTGTTTGCACACAGTTTCCTGCTCAAATTCATCTGCGCCGCACACGGGACAAACGCCGTGTGTACAGACCCGTTCATAGGTCTCACCATAAGGATACTCGTCGTACCCGTTCTTCATTTGCGTCTGAGCAAACTGCTCACCGCACACCCTGCATCTCATAGCCTTCACTCCTTTTCATCTGAACAATGTTGATTTTCTGCATCCACCGTGTCGCCTGCACACCACCAACCTTATATTCCGTACAACCGCTGCGTCAGAAAAACCGCCGCACCCTAAAATAGAACATTTGTTCTTTTTCTGAGCAAAAAATACTCCCCTCTTATTTTGAGGGGTCATTTTTTCACTATAAAGAACATTTGTTCGTTTCTGTGCCGTAAGGATACCACAAATCCCGATACTTGTCAAGCTGTTTTTGCATATTGACGCCGAGGTGTCGCAGATTTGCGACACCTCGGCGGAAAATGTTGTAATCTTTGTTATTTTTGTTTTATACCTTTTATTTCACATCATGACGAGATTTCCGCCTGCTGTTTCTTCTCCGCCTTGACATTCCCAACAAAAACACATACAATATAATGTAGTTATTCTTTTCTGTACACTCTGAACCGGACAAGCTTTGTGAAACGATCTGCGAAGGAGGAGATCCCATGATCCTTGTTACAGGTGCCGGTGGCTTTGTCGGCGGCAAAATCATGCAGCTGTGCGAAGATGTGATCGCCTGCCCGTCGCTTCGGGATGCCCGTGAAGACGATGTCCGACGCATTGTGGAAGAAAGCGGCGCCGACACCATCGTCCACACCGCCGCCATCGCTGACATCGGGGTCTGTCAGGCAAACCCCAAAGCATCCTATCAAGCCAATGTCAACATTCCGCTGTATCTGGCAAAAGCCGCCGCAAACCGCAAACTGATCTGCTTCAGCTCCGATCAGGTGTACAGTGGTCTCGCCGAAGACGGCCCCTACACCGAAGATACGGTAAAGCCGAACAATCTCTACGCAGAGCATAAGCTGGAGATGGAACAGCGTGTGCTGGATATCGTTCCCGATGCGGTGATGCTCCGCGCCGAATGGATGTACGATTATTACCTGAAAAAGCCGAACTATTTTATGAACATCCTGAATGCAACCGACACCGTCCGTTTCAGCTCGCGCCAATACCGCGGCATCACCTATGTCAAAGAGGTTGCCGAGCAGATGCCTGCTGTCATCCGCCTTCCGGGCGGTATCTACAACTTCGGCAGTGAAACGGCAAAGTCGATGTATGCGATCACGGCGGAATTTTTAGCCGCCATCGGTAAAGACATCCCGCTCGAAGATGCACCACCCGCACATAATTTGTGGATGAACTGCGACAAAGCCCGCAAGCACGGCGTGGTCTTCCGCTGTGTCGAAGACGGCTTGAAAGCATGTGCAAACGATTACGGTTTATTGCGATAAAGGAGGAATCATTATGAGACAATTTATCAAGCGCACAGCGGTGCTGTTCTGTGCACTGTTGCTTGCACTCTCTCCCCTGTCCGCGGCAGCTGCCCCCGTCGGTGGCGGACAAGCATCTCCTTCAGGTACCATCAAGGCGTATGGCTGTGATATGTCCTTTTGGAATGTTGGCGGCTATTATCCGGACTATTCACGCGTGGATTTCAACAAGATGAAAGCGGATGGTTGCGAATTTGTGATTTTGCGCGTCGGCTTTGAAGGCACGGGATCGCGTCAGAATACGATCGACGATGCATTCCTGAACCTGTACAAACAAGCAAAAAGCGCCGGACTGGGCGTCGGTGCGTATTTCTATGCCCTTGCCACAACCTACGACGGTGCAGCGGAGGATGCCGCGTGGTGCATCGACCTTTTCGAGCAATACGATCTGTCGTTTGAGTATCCGATTTATTACGACATTGAGGATCCCGGTAACGGTGCCGACCGCCCCGGTCACGACGCATTGAACGATGACGAAATGACCGCATTGAGCCTCGGTTGGGCGCAGACGCTGGAAGCGGCAGGGTATTTCCCCGGCGTGTACAGCGACTATGAGACGGTCGTGAAACTGAAACCTGCCTATACGGACAACTACGATATCTGGTATGCGTATGTGGCGTATGTCGAGGGAATCCCCGAGTTCATCCCCGAAGAGCAGGATCACAGCAGCTTTTGCGGGATGTGGCAATATTCCTGGGAAGGCACCTTCGACGGTGTCGTCGGCGACCTTGATGTCAATGTGGCATACAAAAATTATCCGTCAATTATGAAAACGAACGGGTACAACAATATTGAGCCCGCGTGGGATGCATCCCTTTCTGTTATGCCGGAACACGAAGGTCTGACACTGTATGACTACAACGGAAACGGCGAAGGCATTGCCCCGACATACCACAGCGACGGCACGGTAACTTTCAAAAACACCGTCTCCACCGCTTCGTGGTCGTGGCCGTCGGCATATATGGCGTGCCAACGCTATGTGGATATCACCCGCTATCCGCTTCTTACCGTTCAAAAAAGCGGCACCGCCCACTTCAACGCCGTGTTGTCGTATATCACTGCAGACGGCGCGGTACACTCGGTGAATCTTGCCGCTCTTGACGGACAGGAAAGCGGCGAATTTGACAGCGGCGATATGACGATCACCGTGGATGTGCAGGCGGCGCTTCGCCGAAACGGACATTTCCCCGCAGACGGCAAACTCGCGATCGTGGGCATCACCTATTATATCATGGGCGCTAAAAACACCTATGTAACCTTGCAATCCGCGGCGTTCACCGAAGCACCGATCCCCGATGTGCTTACATCCGCTTACTACACCGTTGACGACCGCTTTATAGCCGATGTTCCCGCCCCGATGACCGTTGCCAAGTTGCTCCTTGGCTTTGATAACGCCAACGGCGTTGTGGTGCGTGATACAAACGGTATGGCACTTCAGGAAGATAACGCGGTCACTTCGGGCATGACAATCGCGATTGAGAAAGACGGCAAGCCGATCAAGACCTACACCCTCTCTCTTCGCGGTGACATCAACGGCGACGGCGCTGTGACCACCATGGATGCCCGCTTATTGCTCGGTGCATTGACCGATACCGACACATTGACGGAATGTCAGGCACGCTCGGCGGATTTTGACAAAAACAATTCCCTCACAACCGCCGATGTACGCGATCTGCTGTTGGCTGTGGTGATGTAAAACCGCTATATACACAAAAAAAGGACTCCTATCCGAATGAACGGATGGGAGTCCTTTTTTTATCGGCATACCCACTGCGCGACAGCTTTCAGTACGGGCAGGTTGCGGTACAGCACATTGTAAATTTCCTGATAGACAAGCGGTGTGTCGTTACAGCCGACCTCCACGGTAAGGGACGGTATCCCGAGCGCTTCCATCGCCCAATCTTTGTATCCGCCGCCTTCTACGGTACTGCTGTTGAGGAGAGGATATCCCGTCACATTGCGCACTGCGCATCCCAGGTCGTAGGACAGGTCGTTGACAGGTTGGGCCGTACCGAATTCATAATATAGGACACTGCCCGTAGCGTGATAGCTGACAGTCGCATCGAAGGAACGGCTGAGCGTATAGTCGCGCAGAGCACGGGATTCTGCGGCACTGAAGGGTTTATCGCCTTTGTACCGCTCCGATGATGGGGCGGCGCGACCATCGATCAATGCCCATCCTGCGTTAAAATTACGGTTAAGATCAATACCGAGGCCGTTGGCTTTCCACTGCGATGCGTAGCTTGCTTCATCCCGCTTGGTATGGCCTGCCGCAACATCAGAGACATAGATGGCGCGTTGCGTATCGGTGAAGGCGGTGGTTTGCGCCAATACAACGCCGTCGGGATTGCTCATGGGGATGAGATGGAAGCACACATCCTGCGGCACTTCCCCACGCGAGACAGCGCTGTCGGCCATCGCCATCATCACCCAGGTGGTTAAATGCTCCAACCCGTGAATAGCACCTTGTATCAACACATGGTGTGATGCCGATTCCGCGCCGAGCTTCAGCACGGGAATGTCACGACCAAGCTCACTGGTGCCGATACTGTCACGGCTGCATACAGACGGATACCGCGCGCACAGCGTGTCGATATCGGCACACATCTGCTCATACGAATACATATTGGTGACAGGCACGGTCGACAGACCGCCGATGCCGTCAACAGGTGAGATCCAGTACGCCGACACATAGCCGATCAAGCCGTAATACGAAACCTTTGCATAGAGTCCGTTCCAGTCAAGCAGGATCATCGTGTCCCCTGCCGGAATGGTGATGATGGTATCGGAACTGTCCGGTACAGGACGCAGGGTGATATACTCACCGCAATCAGCCTTCCACACAGACGGTGTTACGCCGTCCGACAGAACCGGCGGTACGGGGATTTGCGTAGGAGAGGTCGTCGCCGTTGTGGTCGTCGTCGTGGTTGTGGTGGTGATCGTCGTGGTCGTGGTCGTTACGACCGCGGTAGCGGCGGCAGTCGTGGTGGCGTTTGTTGTAACGGTCACAACCGACATGGTGATGACCGTGTCGGTTGTGGCGGGAACGGCGGAACTGTTCCTGCAAGCGGTAAAAAGCATCGCAATAACCGCCAGTATGGCGATTCCTGCACACAACCGTTTACGGCAACGGCGTGTCGGGTTTTGCTGATTCATAGTCATTCCTCTTTTTTGTGATAATGCAAACTGCTTCTGCGCCAAAAGGGACATGGTATATATTTGCCCGTCAGTATACCACATTCGACCGATTTTGACAAGTTTATTCTGTCAATCCCCATCACACCGACCTGCCAAAAAAAGAAAACACACCTTGCTCACCGTCTCATACGATGACGGGCAAGGTGTGTTTCAAGTTGTCATAAATCAGCGGATATCGTTTTCTCAACAAAGCAGCAACGAATACACCGTTTCACCGCCGTTGACAAAAATCTCCAAGATGTATTCATCCCGCAAGATCTGCAGATCCTGCACATCGCCTGTATGAACCAGCGACGGTCTTGCCGTGCGTTCCACAACGAATCCGTCTTCGGTGACAGTCACAGTCGGGTCACTGCTTGTGAGCAGATGTGCAACCTCTTTGGCGGGACGACCGCAAATGTGTCCGTCCTCAACAACAATCTCGCGAGGAATGGACAGGCATCCCACATCGATACCTTCGACAAATTTCGCAAACTTCCACCCGGGGATCCAGGTCATCAGAAGCGGTGTGCCGTCTGCGCCCGAAAATACCTGTCCTGCATATTGATCGGGGCCTTTGTCGAAGCGATCGGACAGCTCACAGCGGAATTGACCGTCTTCCAGCGTACCGATCATAATCTGGAAGAAGTGCGTTTCATCCAGATTACACACCGATGTTGCCAACAGACATTTACCGTCTTTGAGCGGCACGAACGACGGACACTCCGCGTATTTGGCGTTGTCCCACGAGCCGAGAACCGATTGGAATTCCCACGAAAACAAATCGTCACTGCGGTACAGCAGTAAGCGTGCCGTCTGGGTTTGCGGATGACCGGAAGCCACCACGCAATAATAGACGCCGTCCATACAGCAGACCGCGGGATCGCGGAAATCGGGACCACCCTCGGGCGGGTAGGTCGCGATCACGGGGTTGCCTGCATACTTCTCAAAATGCACGCCATCCTCGGATACTGCCACTGCTACCGTCGATTCGGCGGCGATACCTGCATAAAACAGATACAGCTTATCATCCTTGACGATGGCGGTGCCTGACCAGCATCCGCCGCCGTCATACGGCAAACCCGGGGTCAGGGCAACGGGCAATTCTTCCCAGGTGAGGAAATCCTTTGTACGGGCGTGTCCCCAGTGCATCGGTTCCTGCCACGGGATCGGGTGGTTGGGTGCGTGCTGATAAAACGCGTGATAATATCCCTTGAAATATACAAGCCCGTTCGGGTCATTCATCCACCCGCTTTGCGGCTTATAATGATAACGAAGCGGTTTTGCGTAATCCATAGTATTCACCCTTATTGTGTGCGGTCAAGACCTTCTTTGAAGGCTTCGCGCGAAGCGGCATCGCGACCGAGTGCGATCTCGTGGGTGATATTACCCGCGCCGTCATAGTCGTTGCCGTTGAACCACACCGCCGATTTGATGTTCGGGAAGCGGTTTTGCTCAAAGCAATCAAACATCTCGGTAATCCACGCCGCCTTGCGGTTTTCATTTTCCTCTTTATCCGACGAATCCGAGCAACCGAACTCGGACAGGATCCAACCCCAATCGCCGAAGTACGGCGTGTAGTAATCGCTGAGCGACTGATACATATCGCCGAAGCTGGTCCACTGATAATCATCGCCGAAGTTGTAGCCCGTCAGACCCAGCATGTGCACATACTTCGCACCGGGGAAATACATGCGCAGATCGTTCCAGTTGAACATCGGGCCCGTCGAACGGCCTTGCGGGTTCCAGATCCAGATGAGATATTCGTTGGCGCCTTCTTCTTCGAGGATGTTGTACATTCTCTTCCAGGTTTCCGTGAAGATCTCGGTGTCGTTCAATGCGTTGGTCGCCGACCAGGTTGTCCAGTCGGAGTTCATTTCGTTGTTCAGACGGAACAGCATCGGTTTGCCGAGTTCCACAACGCTCTTAGCGAATTTGCGCAGATAATCATCGCACTCACCGCGGTACACATCGATCATCGACGATGTGCCGCCCATGGTGTTACTGTTGCCGTAATCATACGCAAAGTGGTAGGTGAACTGGACAATACGACCGTCGTCGTAGATTTCCTTTGCCGCCTCCACATCAAAATCAAAGCTCATCTGATCGGTGTAGCTGGTGACGACTTCAAATTTATGATCCAGTTGCTTTTCAAGAATCGGATACTGACGCTTGAGCGGATGCTGCTCGATATTGCCGTTGACCATACCCCAGATCACATGTTCCGTATTCATAATGCGGTCATACAGAGCCTTGGTATCGTCGTTCCAGCTGTCACTGCCGCCTTCGGGATAGGCAAGTGTGTCGATCGGAGCACCCTTTTCATAGATGCTCTGATAGGTGTTGTAGACTTCTGCGAAATCGCGGTCATCCACACACTTGAACATCATATAGGTGATCTTCAGATCGTTGTAGAACACCGCATAGGTGTAATAGCTCTTGGTGCCTTCCAGGCAATCTTCAATATGCAAGCGCAGGACATACAGCGAAAAATCGTCATTGAATTGCGTGTACTCATCCTCGCGGAATTCAATGCGGTTGGCATCAATGTAATCCTTCTTGTTGATGAAGCGGAACATCGCCTTGAGCGCTTCATCGGTGTTGCCGTAAATACCGATCGAATCGGTCTCGTCGGAAACGATCAGCGTGACCTCGTCGTTTTTATACTCACAGCGCGCGGAGGACACGGAGAAATCCGGTGCCCAATCGGCAGGCATATCGAGGATATAGCCGTCGGTGTAGTTGACAACGCGCTTTTTATCGCCCGAATAGTAGAGCTTTTTGTTGTCCTTTACCAGCACATACTGATCGCTGGTCGTGCGCACACCGTTTTCATAAAATTCCATTTTGTCGATGTCGCCGAAACCCTTGATCTCTGTCTGCTTGATCAGGTTTTCGCGCACGGCGGTCAGTTCCTTCTCACTGCCTTCTTCTGTGACCGTGATCACATTGCCGTTGTCGAGTGTGCCGTCTGTCGCATTGCCGTCCTTGTCACAGGCGGTAAATGCGCCGAGCATGATAGCAAGGATGGCCATCACACTGATTGTCCGAAAAAGAAACGCTTTCATTGATAAGTCCTCCTATACGGTGTATCGTACACCTTTTTTGGGCTTGGCTTAGGTTGCCAGAACAACCTAAAAGGAATTATAGCACAACTAGTATATATTGACAAGCCAATTTTCAAAATCTTACACAAGTCATCGGTTGCCCTGTTGATTTTTATGTCTGTTTGTGGTATTCTGCAATTACAGTGTAACAGAAAGAGTGATTGTATATGAAAGTTGTTTCGTTTGGTGAAATCGTATGGGATGTCTATCCCGACAACGCTTGTCTGGGCGGTGCTCCGCTGAACTTTGCGGCGCATCTGGCGCGGCACGGGCACGATGTATATATGCTTTCTGCCGTCGGAACGGATGACTACGGCGACAAAGCGCTGGCACAAATGAAGGATTGGGGAATCTGCACGGAGCATGTCGCGCGGTTAACCGATCTGCAGACAGGAAAATGTCTGGTTTCGCTGAATGAGAATGGCGTGCCGATGTACGACCTGTTGCAAAACACCGCATACGATCACATCCCGCCGGTGACATCCCTCTCTGCCGATGTGCTGTATTTCGGCACCTTGGCGCTTCGCAGTGAAAGCAACCGCAACACGCTGCAACAATTACTCGATACAACCCGTTTTTCGGATGTGTTTGTGGATGTCAATATCCGCGCGCCGTTTTATTCAGAAGAGGCGATCCGTTTCGCCGTGCAACACGCAACGATCCTGAAAATCAGCGACGAAGAACTGCCGGTCGTGGCTGAGATGCTGCCTGTCTCTTCGACGGAACCGTATGCGTTTATCAAGCAACTGGCGACAGAATATCCGTCGGTGCAATGCCTGATCCTGACGCGCGGTGCGGAAGGTGCTTATGTGTATCACCGCGCGGAGGATACGGTGTATTCTTGTGCAAGCAAGACGGTCGAGGTTGTTTCCACCGTCGGTGCCGGCGACAGTTTTTCGGCGGCATTTTTGCACGGGTACTGCCAGCAGGAACCAATCCCGCAATGCGCAGCTTATGCGGCGGCTGTTGCCGGTTTTGTCGTGTCCCGACAGGAAGCCGTGCCGCCGTACGATCCCGAACATATACACCTGTAATAACGCAAAAAAGTCCCGTATCA
>JAZRTC010000064.1:0-3075 GCA_045651865.1 Acutalibacteraceae bacterium | reverse complement strand
AGCATTTCAATGCCCTGCTGTTACCCACAGGCGGCAAGGTGTTTGTGGAAAACATCGACACCGCTGACGAAAGCCGCACACTGGAGATTCGCCGCACTGTCGGCATGGTGCTTCAGAACCCCGATAACCAGCTCGTCTCCACCATCGTGGAGGAGGATGTGGCATTCGGCCCCGAAAATCTCGGTGTACCGCCCGCGGAGATCCGCGTGCGCGTGGACGACGCGCTCAAGGCGGTCGGGATGTATGACTACCGTCACCACGCGGCGCATAAATTATCGGGCGGACAAAAACAGCGCGTTGCCATTGCGGGCGTGCTGGCAATGAAACCCGAGGTGCTGGTGCTGGACGAACCGACCGCCATGCTCGATCCGCTCGGGCGTGCGGAGGTGATGCAGACGGTGCATCGCCTGTGCCGCGAGCACGGGATGACGGTGGTGCTGATCACGCACTATATGGAAGAAGCGGCGACCGCTGATCGCGTCGTCGTGATGGAAGGCGGCAAGGTGATGCTGGACGGCACCCCGCGCGAGGTGTTCTCGCGTGTGCCAACCCTGCGTGAGGCGGCGCTGGATGTGCCGCAACCGACCGAGCTGTGCTACGAACTGCGCAAACACGGTTTTACTATCCCGACCGATATTCTGACGGTCGACGAATGTGTGGAAGTCTTGGCAGATTTATTGGAGGAAACCCATGGCCATTCTTGAGGTGCGACAACTGAATTATGTCTATTCGGCGGGCACGCCTTACGAAAAAGCCGCCCTGCGGGATGTTTCTTTTGCTGTGGAGAAAGGCGACATCGTGGGCATCATCGGACACACGGGTTCGGGCAAATCCACGCTGGTGCAACAGCTCAACGGCTTGCTTACCCCGACGAGCGGGCAGGTGCTTCTCGACGGCGACGATATTTGGGCGGATGCCAAAAAAATCCGTTCGGTGCGTTTCCGTGTCGGCATGGTGTTTCAGTATCCCGAGCATCAGCTGTTTGAGGAAACCGTGCGCCGTGACATCGCGTTCGGCCCGCGCAATATGGGACTGTCCGAGGAGGAGATCGACCGCCGTGTGCGCCGTGCCGCCACTTTTGCGGGACTGCGCGAGGAGCTTCTTGACAGCTCGCCGTTTGATCTGTCGGGCGGACAAAAGCGCCGTGCCGCGATCGCGGGTGTGATGGCGATGGAGCCCGAGGTGCTGATTCTTGATGAACCCACGGCGGGACTTGACCCGCGCGGTAGAGAGCAACTGCTGTCCCGCATCGTGCGCTATGCGCGCGAAAACGGCACGACCGTTCTGCTTGTGTCGCACAGTATGGAAGATGTGGCGGCGGTTGCCGATCAGGTGCTGGTGATGAACAAGGGCGAGGCGGCGATGATGGCGCCGACCGCGCAGGTGTTTTCCCGTGCCGACGAGCTGACGGCGATGGGACTGGCTGTCCCCGCCGTGACGCAGATTTTTATGAAGCTTCGCGCCCGCGGCTATGCCGTGGGGGATAACGCCTACACGGTGGAGCAAGCGGTGCGCCGCTTGTTGCCTCTGGTCAAAGGGGGTGCGGGCAAATGCTGAGAGATATCACCATCGGACAGTTTTTTCCCGGTGATTCGCTTTTACATCGCCTTGACCCGCGTGTGAAGATCGTGCTGACCGTGGCGTTTATCGCGGCGGTATTTCTGCCGAAAACATGGGCAGGACTGGCGCTGGCGGTCGTGTTCCTCATTATCGCGATCGCGCTGTCAAAGCTCCCGTTTTCGCTGATCCGCAAAAGCATCACCCCGATTTTGCCCATTATTCTGTTCACAGCCATTCTCAGTGTGCTGTATGTACAGGGCGGCACGGTGCTGTTTTCGTGGTGGAAGATCACCGTGTCGGTGAAAGGATTGCAAAATGCGGCATTTCTTGCCATCCGTATCGTGTGCCTGATCGCGGGAAGCTCGCTTTTGACCTACACGACAGGCCCGACCACGCTGACCGATGCGCTCGAGCGACTGATGAAGCCGCTGAAAGTGTTGCGCGTCCCCGTGCACGATCTGGCGATGATGATGACGATTGCGTTGCGGTTTATCCCGACGCTGATCGAGGAAACCGATAAAATTATGGCGGCGCAGAAAGCGCGCGGTGCCGATCTGGAGAGCGGCAACCTGATGCAGCGCATCCGCGCCCTGATGCCGATTATGATTCCGCTGTTTGCTTCGTCGTTCCGCCGTGCCTATGAGCTGGCGACGGCGATGGAGTGCCGTTGCTACAACGGCGGCGACGGCCGCACCCGTATGACCAGCCTGAAAATGGCGGTGCGCGATTATATTGCCCTTGGGGTGATGGCGGCGCTGATCGCGGGTATGATCGCGTTGAATATGATTTTGCCGAATGTGCTGTAAGGACGGCGATACCGTAGGGCGGGGGCTTGCTCCCGCCGCATCGGGAGCATCCGAAATCACCGCTCAAACGGCGGCAACCTATAACGAAAGGAGTGAACGCTTTATGGCGCGCATCAAACTGACGCTGTGCTACGACGGCACGCAGTATCACGGCTGGCAGGTGCAACCCAACGCCGTGACTGTGCAGGAAGTTCTGCAGGATGCAGTGGAGCGCATCACGGGCGTGCGAAGCGGCATCACGGGATGCTCGCGCACCGATGCGGGCGTTCACGCCAAGATGTTCTGCTGTGCCATGGACAGCGACACGCCGCTTCGCGGCGACAAGCTGTGCAAAGCACTCAATGCCGTATTGCCCCGCGATGTCGCGGTGTACGGTGCTCAGGAGGTAGCGGACGATTTCCACCCGCGCTACGACGCGTGTGGAAAACGCTACGAATACCACATCTACAACGGACGGCAACGCCATCCGTTTTACGAAGGGCGCGCGGTGCATATCAACCGCCCGCTCGATGAACACGCACTCGACCGTGCGGCACAGGCCTATCTGGGCACACACGATTTTGCCGCTTTTTGTGCGAGCGGGAGCAGTGTGGAGGACACGGTACGCACCGTGTCGCACGCCGCGGTGAGACGGGAAGGCGATCTTGTGATCTTCTCGGTCGCGGCAGACGGATTTTTGTATAATATGGTACGCATTATGGTGGGTACC
>JAZRTC010000063.1:0-3009 GCA_045651865.1 Acutalibacteraceae bacterium | reverse complement strand
CGTACCGCTAAGGCGGCTCTGAAGATCGCTTGCGACCTCGTTGAGGAAGGCATGATCGACAAGAAGCAGGCTGTTGCGATGATCGATCCCCGTAACCTCGACACCCTGCTCCACCCGCAGTTCGACGCGAAGGCTCTGCAGGCTGCTACCCCGATGGGTAAGGGCCTGGGCGCTTCCCCCGGCGCTGCTTGCGGTAAAGTCGTGTTCACCGCTGAAGATGCGGAAGCTTGGTTCAATCGCGGCGAGAAGGTTATCCTTGTCCGTCTCGAGACCTCGCCCGAAGACATCACCGGCATGAAAGCTTCGCAGGGCATCCTGACCGTTCGCGGCGGTATGACCTCGCACGCGGCGGTTGTCGCGCGCGGCATGGGCACCTGCTGTGTCTCCGGCTGCGGGGAGATCAAGATGGACGAAGAGAACAAGAAGTTTGAGCTCGCAGGCAAGACCTTCGTCGAGGGCGACTATATCTCCATCGACGGTTCCACCGGCGCGATCTACGACGGCATCATCCCGACCGTGGACGCACAGATCGTGGGCGAGTTTGAGACCATCATGAACTGGGCGGACGAGTTCCGTACCCTGAAAGTGCGCACCAACGCCGACACCCCCGCTGACGCGGCGAAGGCTGTTGAGCTTGGCGCAGAAGGCATCGGCCTGTGCCGTACCGAGCACATGTTCTTCGAGGCAGACCGCATCGCGGCATTCCGTGAGATGATCTGCTCCGATACGCTTGAGGAGCGCGAGGCGGCTCTCGAGAAGATCCTGCCCTATCAGCAGGGTGACTTCGCGGCGCTGTTTGAGGCTCTGAAGGGTAACCCTGTTACCATTCGTTTCCTCGATCCCCCTCTCCAGGAGTTCGTTCCCACCGAGGAAGCGGACATCGCGGCTCTTGCTGAGGCACAGGGCAAGTCGGTTGCCGACATCAAGGCGATCATTGCTTCCCTCCACGAGTTCAACCCGATGATGGGTCACCGTGGCTGCCGTCTGGCTGTCACCTATCCCGAAATCGCGAAGATGCAGACCAAGGCTGTTATCCGCGCGGCAATCGCTGTCAACGCAGCAAACGACTTCAAGGTCAAGCCCGAGATCATGATCCCGCTGACCGGCGAAGTCAAAGAGCTTAAGTATGTCAAGGAAGTTGTTGTCGCAACCGCTGACGCGGAAATCGCGGCTGCAGGCGTGGAGCTCGAGTACGAAGTCGGTACGATGATCGAGATCCCGCGTGCTTGCCTGACCGCTGACGAGATGGCGAAGGAAGCGGACTTCTTCTGCTTCGGCACCAACGACCTGACCCAGATGACCTTCGGCTTCTCGCGTGATGACGCGGGCAAATTCCTCGACGCTTACTATGACACCAAGATCTTCGAGAACGATCCGTTCGCGAAACTGGATCAGACCGGCGTCGGCAAGCTGATGGAAATGGCGATCAAGCTCGGCAAGCCCGTCAACCCGACCCTGCACTGCGGCATCTGCGGCGAGCACGGCGGCGACCCTGTCTCCGTTGAGTTCTGCCACAAGATCGGCCTGGACTATGTGTCCTGCTCGCCGTTCCGCGTGCCTGTGGCTCGCCTTGCTGCTGCTCAGGCGGCTATCAAAGACGCGAAATAATCGTGGTTTAAAAGGCATAACGAAATCCCCTCGGAGAAATCCGAGGGGATTTTTTGCGTCTGTTGTACGGTGGCGGGATGTGTTCCGCGGCGCGCAAGAGTCTGCGCGCCCTACGATGTTGCCACAAATAGGCGGCGAAGGCGCATTTTAATCCGTCTTGCCTGTAAAATTATGCACAGGCACTTGGCATTTGGTGGATAATGTGGTATGATGACCGTATAAGCTATCAGGAGATGACGCTATGAACATCACGGTTATGAGCTACAACACCCAACATTGCATGAACTTTCTGACACGCGAGATCGATTTTGATATGATCGCCAACACCATTCAGGCATACGGTGCGGATATCGTCGGACTTCAGGAAATCCGCGACAAATGCGCCGATCCCGAGTTTGATGCACAGGCCAAAATCCTCGCCGAAAAGCTGGGCTTTTATTACTATTTCGCTCAGGCGATCTGCATTGACGGCGAAAAACCATACGGCAATGCACTGGTGTCCCGTTTTCCCATTCTTGACGCACAGACCATCTCCATTCCCGATCCCGAAGTCCGCGCCTTTGACGGATATTATGAAACGCGGTGCCTGCTGAAAGCAACCGTGGATGTGGGTGGCGGTCTTCATGTGCTGGTCAGCCACTTCGGGTTGAATCCCGACGAGCAAGAACACGCCGTGCGCACCGTGGTTGCCCATCTGCCCGATGAGCGATGCGTGCTGATGGGGGATTTCAACACCACGCCCGACAGCGGCATCCTCACGCCGATTGCCCGGCGGATGTATGATACGGCGGACAAATTTTCTTCCCCGAAGCTGAGTTTTCCGTCCGACAACCCGCAAGAGAAAATCGACTATATTTTCACCACCGACGACCTGACCGTGATCGATGCCGATATCCCCGCTGTCGTTTCTTCGGATCATCGACCGCATCTGGCAACGATCGCGCTGCCGTAAACCCAAAAAATATCTAGGAGGCGTTTGGTATGTATACCATCTATGTAAAATTTGACTGTCTGCCCCAAAAGCGTGAGGCATTTATTCAAAAGATGAAGGACACGGGCATCCTTGCCGCCATCCGTGCTGAGGACGGCTGCCACAAATACGACTACTATCTGTCCGACGAAGATCCGAACGAGATCCTGCTGGTTGAGCAATGGGAATCAAAACAGCACCAGCAGGTGCATATGACCCAACCGCACATGGCGAGCCTGCGCGAATTTCAGGGCGAGTACATTGTGAGCGCTGTGCTGGGTGAGATTGCGTTGGTATAATATGCAACGGACTTCCAACCATTGGTCAGATGTTTCTGTCTTCATAAAAAAATCCCGGACCCCTTCCGTGGCGGGGGGTTTTTTTTTTTTTTTTTTTTATAGAGAAGCCGGGGTTTGGGGGGGGGGGGGGGG
>JAZRTC010000062.1:0-2603 GCA_045651865.1 Acutalibacteraceae bacterium | reverse complement strand
CAAACAGTGGCTTGTCCGCGCGGATCTGCGCTTTGGTGGCCTCGGCGATCATCGGATCGGACAGCATCTTCTCAAGATAAATCGACTTCGACATCTTGCGGTTCGGCTTATTCTTCGGTGGCTTGACATCGGTGCTGAGCTCACCCGTGGGGAGGGAGTACTGAGTCGTGCTTACTGATGTTCCTTGATCACCTGACCACAGATGTTCAAAGTCTCCTGACGGGTAGCGTTGAAATTCATATCCCGTAAGCGTGTCATAATCTCCCAGGGCATATCTTCCGATTTCATCAGGCTGCAAATCCCAAATATCTCTTCCTTTGTCAGCCCCATATGCCTCAACACAGACATAAACCTCGTCAATTGCTTTTCCGTATGCTCGTTCATATTGTTCTATCACTCCTTCGTATGACCCTGTTGCTATTTCTGTACATCCGCCTTGCCCATCTGCTTCGAATAAACAAAATGTGTTATAACATGCTCCTTTGCGAGTGTCTGAAATCACACGCATATCTCCTGCTTTTGTATCCGCACGATTTGCCCAAGATATTACTTCTGTCCAAAACTCATTATAACTCGTTTTTCTTTTTGGTGCAACGCTTTTATTTCCAATCATATACTGCGTCCCGCTCGGTAACGACCGCTGCACCCCGCTCTCGTTGGCGGGGCTTTTTTGCGTCTGCACGGCTTTATTGGACGCTTTCGCCGACTTGGCGAATAAACTCTCCAGCTTCATCAACTCGCGCTTATCAGGCATTTTCTCCTGAAGTCTCGCGATAAAGCGACGGATCTGTGCATACATCTCTTGGAAGAAGCTTCGATCGGTACGCGCCAGCTCAATCAGCGCGTCCTCGCTCTGGAACACATACTCCGACAGATACTTCGTGATGGCTTCTTTTTCGGCTCCCGCTCCGCTGAGGCAAAACCTCGACGGTAGCGTTCATATTGATTTCGGCATTGAATTCCTCCACATAGACAAGATTCCTATTCCCTCTTAAATCTGTACTTGACGCAAAGCATCGGGTCTAATTTGTTGCTCTTTTTTATTTCCATCATTTTTCGGTTTTTATCTTGCAATCGGCGGCATATATCAGTATAATAACAGTGTATATGCAAAATCAGAGGAGAGGATCCTTTATGAAAATTGTCGTATTAGCAGGCGGCATCAGCACCGAACGCGATGTATCCATCACCTCGGGTTCGCTTGTCGCCAAAGCACTCCGCGGTAACGGCCACGAGGTCGTGCTGCTGGATGTCTTTATGGGATATGAACATGACTGTTGCGATATTGACGAGCTGTTCCGTTCAAATTACAGCTTTGTCAGCGAATGCGGTGTCAAGGAAACGATCGCCGAGATCGACGCCGTCAAAGCCGCGCGCTGCGATCAGTCCGACCGTTTCTTCGGTGAACATGTCATTGAGATCTGCCAGGCGGCGGATATTGTGTTTTTGGCGCTTCACGGCGGTGAGGGCGAAAACGGTCAGGTGCAGGCGGCACTTGACTTGTTGGGTATCAAGTACACGGGCTCGGGCTATCTCGGCTCGGCACTCGCGATGAACAAAGGTATCACCAAAAGTGTGCTGATTCAAAGCGGTGTCAACACCCCCGCGGGTGCCTTGTTCAAAAGCGCTGACGCCGCCGCACAGTGGGATATTTTCCCCTGCGTTGTCAAACCCTGTACAGGTGGCTCCAGCGTTGGCATAGCTAAAGCAAACAACCGCGAGGAATACATCGAAGCAGTTGCAGATGCCTTCCGCTATGAAAACGAAGTGGTCGTGGAGCAGTTTGTCAGCGGCCGTGAATTTTCCGTCGGCGTGCTCGGCGATCATGCCCTGCCTCCCATTGAGATCATCCCGAAATCGGGTTTTTATGACTACACCTCCAAATATCAGGCGGGTCTGACCGAGGAAATCTGCCCCGCCGATATTGACGACGCAACCGACAACGCGCTTCGTGAGGCCGCTGTTGCCGCCTTCCGCGCACTGCGCCTGAACGCCTATGCCCGCGTGGATTTCATTCTGGATGCAAACGGACAGACCTATTGCCTGGAGGCAAACACCCTGCCCGGTATGACGCCGACCAGCCTGCTCCCGCAGGAAGCCGCGGTCGAGGGTATGGATTACGCGACGCTTTGCGAAACCATTATCAAGCTGTCACTGGCAAAATGAGGATATCGTTATGAAACCGTTTACACTTGAAGAGATCGCCGCCGCGTGCGGCGGTCGCTTTGTCGGAACCGATGAACAGAAAGCGCAGTGCATCACCTCGGTCGAGCGGGACAGCCGCCAGATCAAAGACGGTTCGCTGTTTCTTGCCATCAAGGGTGCGCGCGTCGACGGACACGATTTTATCGAGCAATGTTACAACCAAGGTGCGATCTGTGCGCTGTGTGAGGTCGCTCCCGCTTCAACCGACAAAGCCTACATTCTCGTCCCCTCCGTGCTGGAGGCGGTCAAACAGATTGCCAAGGCGTATCGTCAGAAATTTGATATTCCCGTGATCGGTGTATCGGGCAGCCTCGGCAAAACCTCGACAAAAGAGATGCTCTACGCCGTGCTGTCGCAAAAGTACAAGACCCACAAAACGCAGGGCAACCTCAACAATG
>JAZRTC010000061.1:0-2291 GCA_045651865.1 Acutalibacteraceae bacterium | reverse complement strand
TGGAAGATACCGATAAAAAGCGTGAGGTCGAAGGCGGCGCGGACGATATCCTGAGCGGCTTCAACACCTACGGTCTGACACTGGACGAAGGTTTTGTAGCACCCGGTGTTGTCAAAGGTGACTATGGTCCCTATCAGCAATCGGCTCGTGTGGATATTTACCATGTGTATGTAAAATCGCTTGTCGAGCAAGGACTTGCTTACCCCTGCTTCTGCTCGGAGGAAGAGCGTCTTGCCGCCCGCGAGCAACAGGAAGCACAGAAATGCCGCACAGGCTACTACGGCCCGTTTGCAAAATGCCGTGATCTGTCGGTGGACGAGGCACTCACCCGTGTGCAGAACGGCGACCCTTATGTCGTGCGTCTGCGTTCGCCCGGCGACGAAAGCCGCCGCATCGCGTTTGACGACATGATCAAAGGCAAGATCGAAATGCCCGAAAATGACGAAGACATCGTGCTTCTCAAATCCGACGGTGTGCCGACCTATCACTTCGCACACGCGGTGGACGATCACTTGATGCGTACCACCCATGTCATTCGCGGCGACGAATGGATCTCGTCTGTCCCCAAGCATTTGCAACTCTTCCGTGTGCTTGGCTTCAAAGCTCCGAAATACGCACATGTCAGTCCGATTATGAAGGAAGAAAACGGTGGCAAGCGCAAGCTTTCCAAACGCAAGGACCCGGAAGCGGCCATGCACTTCTACGCTCAGCAGGGCTATCCTGCGGACAGCGTGCTGGAATATCTGCTGACCATTGCCAACAGCGATTTCGAGGACTGGCGCCGTTGCAATCCCGATGCCCTCCGCAGTGCCTTCCCGTTCAACCTCAAAAAGATGAGCGTGTCGGGCGCACTGTTTGATATGAACAAATTGAACGATGTCAGCAAGAATGTCATCGCTTCGATGGATGCCGCGCGCGTGACCGACGAAGTCCTCGCCTGGGCAAAAGAATATGACCCTGCATTTTATGCGAAGCTGGATGCCGACCGTGCTTTTGCGACGGGCATTTTTGCCATCGATCGCGGCGGCCCCAAACCGCGTAAGGATATGGCGAAGTGGAGCGATGCGCCCGACTACGCCGCTTACTTCTTCGATGACGGCTTTGATAAGGATTGGGAGTTGCCCGAAACTATCGCTCCTGCCGATGCCGCGGCCGTGCTGGAGGCTTACAAGGCGGTGTATGATCCCGCGGCGGACAAGCAAGTGTGGTTCGATACCCTCAAAGCGCTGTGTCCCGCACTCGGCTTCTGCCCCGAAGTAAAAGAATACAAGAAACATCCCGAAGATTTCAAGGGTCATGTCGGCGATGTCAGCACGATCGTGCGTCTGGCGATCACCGGTCGTCGCAACACCCCCGATCTGTGTGCGATTATGCAGTTGCTCGGCGTGGAGCGCGTGATGGCACGCATCGACGCGGCAATTGCAAAACTGGCGTAATTCGGTCAGACGCTGATGCGTTTGACAGCTCCCTTACAGAGGGAGTCTTATAAAAAGGAGGTTCCTGTATGGAAGAAAAAATCCTGGAAAATTCGCGTCCGTCGAATTTTATTCATGAAATCATTGACGAAGAGCTTGCTGAAGGTGGCCGTTGCTACGGCAAGACCGTTCACACGCGTTTTCCTCCCGAGCCGAACGGCTATCTGCACATCGGCCATGTGAAAGCGTTGTGCATTGACTTTGGCACCGCGGAAAAATACGGTGGTATCTGCCACCTGCGCATGGACGACACCAACCCCACCAAAGAAGATGTGGAATATGTTGAGGCGATCAAAGAAGATATCCACTGGCTTGGCTATGACTGGGGCGAGCATTTCTACTATGCCTCGGATTATTTCGACACGATGTACGATCTGGCTGTGGGTCTTATCAAAAAAGGTCTTGCGTATGTTTGCGAGCTGACCCCCGAGCAGATGCGCGAAAACCGCGGCGACCTGACGCATCCCGCTGTCAGCCCCTACCGTGACCGCCCGATGGAAGAAAGCCTCGACCTGTTCGCTCGCATGCGTGCAGGTGAGTTTGAGGACGGTGCGATGACGCTTCGCGCAAAGATCGATCTTGCCAGCGGCAACTTCAATATGCGCGATCCTGCCATTTACCGCATCAACCATGCCCACCATCACCGTCAGGGTGACAAGTGGTGCATCTACCCGATGTACGACTTTGCACACCCCATAGAGGATATGATGGAAGGCATCACCCACTCGCTTTGCTCTTTGGAATTTGAAAACCATCGTCCTCTGTACGACTGGGTAAAGGAACATGTGGATCTGGACGCAGATCCGCGTCAGATCG
>JAZRTC010000060.1:0-4337 GCA_045651865.1 Acutalibacteraceae bacterium | reverse complement strand
GCTGCCAGCGGGATACCGCTGAGGATCAAGCGGGCAGTCGGCAAGGTGCGCTTGTCGTCCGCCAGCATCCATTTGCGATAGCGCTCGGGACGGTAGGAATGTAACTGCAGGATGTGCACATAATGCACGGTTTGCACGGCCGCCTCAATCAGGCAGACCAGTATCAAAAGCCCCTGCAACACATACATCATACGAGCACCTCCCGTCCGTTTAAGTTTCTTTTACAGCATCGATGCTGTAAAAGGCTTGAATTCGATCGATTCGATACGCACTTCGTTCAAAGGCTTATCGTTCTCATCGGTGTCGACAGCCGCGATGGATTCCACGACATCCATGCCCTTGAACACATGGCCGAACACCGTGTGACCTGCGCCATCCGTACGCAGGGGACCGTCGAGATACATATTGCCGCCAACCTTTTCATAGGTTTCCAGCACCTTTTGATTCAGCGAAGATTTGCTAAGCGAAAAATAGGTTGCGACAAAATCCTCAAAGGTCTTGAAATCGGCAAATTGTTCGTCGTCTTTGTGGTTTTCGTACACATTCTTCATCGTGGCAAGCGAGCTGCCCGCCGCGGCATTTGCCTGATTGATGAAGAACTGACTGCCGTTGGTATTGGCACCTGCATTCGCCATTGCAAGTGAGCCGTAGAGGTTGCCGAGATCCGCGTGGAACTCATCGGCGAAATCCTCGCCCCAGCAGCTCTCGCCGCCCATACCGGTGCCGGTCGGGTCGCCGCCCTGCACCATAAAATCCTTGATAACGCGATGGAAGATGATACCGTTATAGTAGCCTTCCTTGGCGAGCGTCTTAAAGTTTTCTACCGTTTTCGGAGCATGCTCAGGGAACAGGCGGATGTAGATATCACCCATATTGGTGTGCATCACCGCAATCTCCTCACCCTCGGCGGGTGCTTCCATCTGGAAGCCGAAGTTGCTCGGCTGAGTGTCTGCGCCGGTTTCGCCGCACGCGGTGAAGCTAAGCAGCATCACAACAGCCAGTAACAGTGCTGTCAATCGTTTCATTGTTCCATCCCCCGTTCTTATTCAGCCATTGCCACATCCATACCCGTGATGATAACGGGCTCGACGGGCTTATCGGCCGCACCGGTCTTCACAGCGGCGATGGCATCGACCACATCCATGCCGTCATAAACCTGACCGAACACGGTGTGACGGAAATCCAGGTGCGGGGTACCGCCAACCTGCGAATAATTCTCGGTGACTTCCTCGGGGAAGCCGCGGTCGGCAAGCTGCTTCATCTGGCCGATGAGCTGCATCGGCACCTGACTTGCCTGCACGATGAAGAACTGGCTACCGTTGGTATTCGGGCCTGCATTCGCCATCGAAAGCGCACCGCGATAGTTGCGAAGCTCCAGGTCAAACTCATCCTCAAACGAGTCACCCCAGATGCTCTCGCCGCCGCAACCCGTACCCGTCGGGTCACCGCCCTGAATCATAAAGTCGTTGATCACGCGGTGGAAGGTCAGACCGTCATAATAGCCCTCACGCGCATGAGTGAGGAAGTTCTCGCAGGTTTTCGGGGTTTTGTCGGGGAACATCTTGATTTTGATGTCGCCCATATTGGTGTGCATCGTCACGATGACATCGCCCTTGACGGGCATCGATAACTGACTCATATTCAAATCCTCCAAACGGTATTAATATGCCTTGCCCCAGTAGACCATCTTTTTCGCCTTTTTGCCGCAGCAGACGCAGGTGTCGGAAAGCTCTTCCTGCTCAAAGGGCATGCAACGGCTGGTGATGCCGACTTCGTCCTTCAGGCGCATCTCGCACTCAAGATCGCCGCACCACATGGCACGGATGAGACCGGGCTTGTTGTCGGCGATATCCTTGATCTCCTCAAAGTTATGCGCATCGTAAGTCATGCTCTCGCGGCGGGCAAGCGCCTTCTGATACAGACCGTCATGCACGGCATCGAGAAGCTTCGGCAGTTCTGTTTCCAGATCGGCGAGTTTGACCACAATCTTCTCGCGGGTGTCACGGCGGACAACCACGCACTGCTCATTCTCGATATCCTTGGGGCCGATCTCCAGACGGAGCGGCACACCCTTCATTTCGTATTCAGCAAACTTCCAGCCGGGGGTGTTGTCCGACGAATCGAGCTTCACGCGCACCACATTCTGCAGACGCTCTTTGAGCTCGTTCGCTTTATCAAGCACGCCTTCCTTATGCATAGCAATCGGCACAATGACAACCTGCGTCGGCGCCACACGCGGCGGCAACACAAGACCGTTGTCATCACCGTGAGTCATAATGATCGCGCCGATGATGCGGGTGGACATACCCCACGAAGTCTGGTGCGGATATTGCAGGGTGTTGTCACGGCCCGTGAACTGGATATCGAACGCGCGGGCAAAGCCGTCGCCGAAATAGTGACTGGTACCGCTTTGCAGTGCCTTGCCATCGTGCATCATCGCTTCGATGGTGTAGGTTGCCTCCGCGCCTGCAAACTTTTCCTTATCGGTCTTGCGACCCTTGACAACAGGGATTGCCAGCGACTGCTCGCAGAAGTCGGCATAGACATTGAGCATCTGCTCGGTTTCTGCCCACGCCTCCTCGGCGGTCTCGTGCATCGTGTGACCTTCCTGCCAGTAGAACTCCATCGTGCGCAGGAACGGACGGGTGGTCTTTTCCCAGCGCACCACCGAGCACCACTGATTGTAGAGCTTGGGGAGATCGCGGTAAGAATGGATGATGTTCGCATAATGCTCGCAGAACACCGTCTCACTGGTCGGGCGGACACACAAACGCTCGGCAAGCTTCTCCTCACCGCCGTGGGTGACCCACGCCACCTCAGGAGCAAAACCCTCGACATGATCCTTCTCACGCTGGAGGAGGCTCTCGGGGATGAAGAGCGGCATCATAATATTCTCGTGACCGAGTGCCTTGAAACGGCGGTCAAGATCGTCACGGATGTTCTCCCACAGCGCCGTGCCGTAGGGACGCACGATCATGCAACCGCGCACGCCCGAGTAGTCGGCAAGCTCTGCTTTCTTGACGACATCGGTATACCATTTGGTGAAGTCCTCATCCATCGCGGTGATGGCTTCGACCATTTTTTTCTTATCTGCCATATTGATACAGTCCTTTCGGAACAAATTTACCTTATGATACAGGCAATTATATTCATTATACCGAAAACGCCCGCATATTTCAACCGCTATTTTGAAGATTTATAAGGATTTTTCAATAAAAAAACAACGGCGATCCGAATAAGATCGCCGTTGTTTTTTATTGTACTTATTGCGTGAATGCTTTGAGCATTGCACGGGCATCCTGCGTATTCACATCGCCGTCGCCGTTGTAATCCGCCACCGCGAGCTGCTCCTCGGTGAGTACATCTTCACCGCCGACCGTCGCCGACATCAGCAGACGCACATCCTGCGTGCTGAGCTGGCCGTCACCGGTGACATCACCTTGCAGCTTGTCGTCGGGCTGTGCTTTCAGCGAACCGCTCGAGGACAAGCCATCCTGCACATAGTTGATGTTATCAATACGCGATGCTTGCAGAGCGTTCAGCGTCAGGGTACCCTCACCCATCAGCGTGATTGTCACAGTCTTGACGGTGCTGTTATCAACCGCGCCGCCGTTCCACTCATAATAACCGATCAGGTTCAGGTTGACCACATGGTTGCCTGCGGGCAGAGCGTTGAAGTCGCCCTCCAGACCGAACACATTGAAGAACTCGTTTTTGAACGACATGGTCGCATCGCCGTTGCCGTTCGTAAGCTCCATCTCGATGTTAAACTCTGCAGTGGAGTTGAGATCCATCAGCAGCTTGGTCATCAGGGACGGGTCGAACGACTCGTTGATATTCATCTTGATGCTGTAACCCTGTGCATCGTTTGCCTTCATCGTCAGCTTGCCGTTGTCGTAGGCGTATTCGCCAACGCCCGACAGCTGGGTGATGTTGCTGTTCATCAGCGTCTTGTGAGGATCGGCCAGCTCAAACTTCTGCGTAAACTTCAGGTCATACAGCTTGACATAGGAATCACGCGTGCCGATGACGAAATAGGTTACACGGGTAAATTTGACATTGCCGCTTGCCGGTGCGTGACCGACATTGCGGATATAAGAACCGATGTTGTAGAATTCTTCAAGATCGCCTTCCGGGAAGTCGGTACCGTTAAGGTTGGCAACATCCGACAGCATCAGATCGTGAGCGTTGCCGTCTTTATCCAGATAGGTCAGCATCACATTAAACTGTGCCGTGCCGTCCTTTTTGACATAGAGGTAGGTATCGTTGACACAGTCAAAGCTGTTTTCATAACTCATATACGCCGACGGCCATGTCCAGCCGCCCTCTTCGCCGGC
>JAZRTC010000059.1:0-16481 GCA_045651865.1 Acutalibacteraceae bacterium | reverse complement strand
AGTTCCTCCACACTTTGTTTCACAACAAAATCAATATACTCGCACACATCGCGGAATTGTGTCTCGATTTGCGTATTTGTAAAGCGGACAATTTTTAAATTATATCCTTCTAACACCTCTGTGCGAAACCGATCTTTTTGTTGCCCTTTTTCCGAGTAATGTTGCGAACCGTCTATTTCGATGATTAACTTTGCTTTGTGACAATAAAAAACAGCAATAAAATTATCAATAGCTTTTTGCCGTTGAAATCGTATCGGATAGGACGATAAAAAGTCGTACCACAGATGCTTCTCCTAACGAGTTGCCCTCTTGCGCAACATCTTTGCCAACGGTATGTTTTTGTGATTGTATGTAAGTGACATATAAACTCCCTCCGTCAAAACCTGAGGTTTTGCCACCTCCCTCACAGAGCGAGGCCGGGTGGGATCTTTATCGTACCTGTCCGTTGCCGTACACAATATATTTCACCGAGGTCAGCTCGGTCAAACCCATCGGGCCACGGGCGTGGAGCTTCTGGGTGGAAATGCCGATCTCCGCACCCATACCGAATTCACCGCCGTCAGTGAAACGGGTAGAAGCATTGACATACACCGCCGCGCTGTCGACCTGCATGGTGAAGCGTTCCGCCGCCTTGTGGCTGTCGGTCAGGATGCACTCGCTGTGACCCGTGCTGTAACGCGCGATATGCGCCGTGGCATCGTCGAGCGACTCAACCACCTTGACTGCCATGATGTAATCGCCGTATTCGGTTGCCCAGTCCTCCTCGGTTGCCGCCGTCGCACCCTCGCAAAGCGGGAGCGAGCGCTCACAGCAACGAAGCGATACGCCCGCCTCTTTGAGCGCCGCGCTAAGAAGCGGCAACGCCTTGTCGGCAATCTCTGCGTGCACCAGCAGTGTTTCCGCCGCGTTGCACACCGACGGACGGGATGCCTTTGCGTTGACGACCACCTTTGCCGCCATGTCAAGATCGGCATCCTTGTCGACATACACATGGCAGTTGCCCACACCTGTCTGGATAACAGGCACAGTGGCGTTTTCCACCACCGAGCGGATCAACCCTGCGCCGCCGCGCGGGATCAACACATCAATATACTCGTTAAGCCGCATCATCTGTGCGGCGGTTTCACGGTCGGTTTTATCAAGAAGCTGTACGCTGTCGGCAGGCAGACCCGCTTCTTCCAGTCCGCGGCGAATGGACGATGCCACTGCCGTGTTGGAGGAAAACGCCTCCTTGCCGCCGCGCAAAATCACCGCGTTGCCCGATTTCAGGCAGAGTGCCGCCGCATCGGAGGTGACATTGGGGCGCGCTTCGTAAATGATGCCCGCCACACCGAGCGGCACGCGGGTCTTCTGAATACGCAGGCCGTTCGGACGGCAATACCCGTCGACGATCTCGCCGATCGGATCGGCAAGCGCCGCTACCTCGCGCACGCCGTCCGCCATCGCACGGATGCGGTCAGCGGTCAGTGTCAGACGGTCGATCAACGACTCACGCATCCCGTTTTCACGGGCACGGGCAAGATCCTCGGCGTTTGCCGCCAAAATCGTTTCCGTATCTGCTTCCAGTCGCGCGGCAATGGCGGCAAGCGCCGCATTTTTCTGCGCCGTCGACGCGGTGCGAAGCACCGCCGCCGCCTCTTTGGCGCGCGCACCCATTTCGAGCAAAGTCATATATAAGACCCCTTTGGTTGGTTTGTGTTGCCTGAAAATCGCACAGCACACATCGTTTCTCGTGCGGTAAAGCCGCACATTATTGCCCTTTTACTTGCCCTCAAATATCGTGCCGCAGGGCTTGCCCTCAATCACATCGTAGAGGCGCGCGGGGGAACTGCCGTTCATCACAATCGTCGGGATGCCCGCCTCCGTCGCGATCTGCGCGGCGTGAAGCTTTGTGAGCATACCGCCCGTGCCGCGGGTCGAACCCGCACCACCCGCACGCGCGAGCAATTCATCGTCGATCACCGTCACGCGCTCGATCAGCTTCGCGTCGGGATCTTTGCGCGGATCGGCGGTATACAGTCCGTCGATATCCGTCAGCAGGATCAGTCCGTCTGCCTTGGCAAGCACCGCAACCAGTGCCGACAGCGTGTCGTTGTCGCCGAATTCGATCTCCTCGGTGGAGACGGTGTCATTTTCGTTGATGATGGGGAGTGCTTTGTACTCAAGCAGGGTCTCCAGCGTGTTGATGATGTTCTGACGACGCTGGGCATCCTCAACACCATCGCGGGTGAGCAACACCTGCGCGGTGACATGCCCGTACTCGGCAAATTCCTTATCGTACATATACATCAGCGCGCATTGACCGACCGCCGCCGCGGCCTGCTTGCCGCCGAGGTCGGTCGGACGCTCGCGCAGTCCGAGTTCGCCGACGCCCACGCCCACGGCACCCGAGGATACGAGCAAAATCTCGATCCCCGCGTTTTTGAGGTCGGACAGCACCTTGACAAGCTCGTCAATACGGCGCAGATTGATATGACCGCTGGCGTGGGTCAAGGTCGAGGTTCCGACCTTGACCACCAGCCGTTTGCAATGTTCAAAAGCTGACATCGTGTTTCATCCCTTTGAATTTCACTTTATGGCTCTTCCACAACAGCCGGAGGTGCCGTCGTGGTGGTCACATCGGGCGGCAGAGTGGTGGTTTCGCCTTCCCCGAGTGTGGTGGTTTCGCCGTCGGGGAGCGTTGTAGTCTCACCCTCGCCGAGTGTTGTATCACCCTCACCCGTCGGGTCGGTCACATCCGTATCGACCGCCGTGGTGGTTTCCACCGTGGTCGTGGTGGTTTCACCCGTAGTCGTCGTAGTCGTTGTCTTTGCCACCGTTGTAGTCGTTGTCGTGGTAGTCGACGGCTTGTACGCAATATCGCCGAAGTAGTTTTCACCGTAAGGCACCTGACCGGACTTGTAGTAGCCCCACTTGTACTCCTTGCCTTCTTCCTTGCTTTCTACCGCGACACCCGATTCCTTATCGTAATACTGGCCCTGCACATCGCCCCACTCCTCAAAGGTGGCGGCGGGCAGATCCTCATGAAGCACCTTCATGCACTTGCTGAACAGGTATTTCGAGGACATTCGCTGGTCGTAGGACAGCGAAATCTGGTTGCTGTCATAGCCCATCCACAGCGCACCGACATAATACGGCGTACCGCCTGCAAAATAGGCATCTTTGTTGTTATCGGTCGTACCCGTCTTGGAGAAGAGCTGGATGTTCGACCAGTCGCCCGATACCTCTGCCGCCGTACCGTAGGAGGTAACGGTCTGCAGGATGCGGTTCATCACCGTCGCGGTATCTTCTTCGATGGCACGCTCGTTTTCCACGATGTGCTCGAGCAGCACCTCGCCATCCTCGGTCTCCACCTTATTGTAGGTGTGCGGCGAATTGTAGATGCCCGCATTGCCGAAGATCTGGTAACCCGCCGCCATTTCGCGCACGGTCACACCGTAAGTCATACCGCCGAGTGCCAGCGGTGCATACGCATAGTCGCTTTCCACCAGTGAGGTGAAGTGCAGCTTATCCTTGAGGAAGCTGTAGCTCGCCTCAAAGCCCATTTCATCCAGAATGCGCACAGGTACAGTGTTCTTCGATTCCTGCAGCGCGTATTGCACGGTCATCCAACCATTATCCACTGTATAGCCATACCCGTAGTTCGGCGGCCACGAAGTGCCGTCGGGCAGGGTGATGGGCGCGTCGCGCACAATGGTGGAATAGTTGATCAGATCGCGATCCATCGCGGGGGCAAAGACACCCAGCGGCTTCATCGTCGAACCGGGCTGACGCTGAGACTCTGTCGCATTATTCAGCACACGGTTGCCCGTTTTCTCGCCGCGACCGCCGACAACGGCGACCACGCGGCCTTCATAATCCATGATGAACACCGCGGCGTTGGGATTCTCATCCTCGCCCTCAATATCAATAAAGTTGCTGTCGTCGCGCATTACCGCTTCGACGGCGTGTTGCTTGTCCACATCCTCGTAGGAATAAATGCGCAGACCGCCGAAGAACACCAGCTGTTCGGCATAGTTGTAGTTGTAGCCGTACTTGTCCATCAGGTCGCCGATGACATCTTCGATAAGCGTATCCACATAATAGTCCTGCACTTCCACATAGCGCGCGTTGCTCTTGTAATGCAGTTCCTCGTTGTACGCCTGAATGTACTCATCATCCGTGATAAAGCCAAGCTCGTGCATCTTGGCAAGGATGGTTTCCTGTCGTTTTTTGGCATGGTCGGGATGGTCGTAAGGATCGTAATACGACGGCAGGTTTGTAACACCCGCGATGACCGCACATTCTGCAAGCGTGAGGTCCTCCACATCCTTGGCAAAGTAATAGTTTGCCGCCGCGCCGACACCGACAACGCCGTCCGACAGCGGCAGAATGTTCAGATATGCTTCCAGGATCTCATCCTTGGTGTAGTAATCGCGCTCCATCTCCAGTGCGCGGAAGATCTCACGGATCTTTCGCTCGATGGAGGTCTCGTTATCGCCCGACACGACCTTGATCAGCTGTTGGGTGATGGTCGAGCCGCCGAACTGGCTGTCACCGCCGAGCACCTGATTCACAACCGCCGCCGCGGTACGCTTCCAGTCCACACCCTTGTGGAGGTAGTAGCGTTCGTCCTCAATGGCGACGACCGCCTTCTGCAGATGATCGGGGATCTCCGGCAGGTCGGTCCAGATGCGGTTGATGCCTTCCAGACGCTGACTTTCCTGCCACGAACCGGCATCGTCCATCGTGTAGATGATACTGGTGCCGTTATCCATGATCTGCGAGATATCGGGGATCTCGGGCGAGGTCGAGAAGGTTTTGAACACATAGATCGTCATAATACAGCCGACGATGCACGCCGTGATCACGCCGATGAGCAGAATTGTTGCCAATCCCTTGCCGATCAGACTGACGATTTTGCGCACGACCTTCATGGGTTTGGTGCGGAAAAAGCGACGGATCGCCGTCATCATCGCCGCAATGCGGTCTTTTACAGACATGGTTTGTTTCTGTGCCATAAGACAAATATGCCTCCTTTGGGAACTTGCCGAAATGTCAAAAAGCATACAGCTACTCTAATTATAAGTATACAGTATAATAGTAGCGCATTTTGGCGGAAAAGTCAATCAATCCCACAGAAATTCATAATTCGTTATAAAACAAAAAGCGGAGTGAACTCACTCCGCTGAACCGGTTATAAGACATCGGATCATACACCGCCGCAGTCGTCGCCCCAGATCCTCTGCAAAAAAGGTTCTGTCCTGTGAGAAATCAAAACGGTCCACGCTCTTTTCCACACAGTCTATGCAGGCATACACCGTGGCAAGCGTCTGAATCCGTCGCGGCGCACGGCGGACAAACGACGCCGCAAACGGCAAATACCCCTGCACCAGTTTGTCCCGCGCTGTCTCATCGCCGCCTTTCATTTGGCATGCCAGCAAGGTGGTTTGCTCGCGCGTCAAAGGCGTTATGGCTTTGACCTTGTCCAAAAAATCCTCCGCGCTGATAAACACCATCAAACTCCCTCCCCCATGACTCCGCGTAAAACATCATCCCGCCTTTTGTTTAGTATATCACAAACACCTTAAAAAGTAAAATCCTGCAGTATAAAGCTCCTTTGTTTACAGATAACAGTATCACAATTTGAAAATTTTGTGTAGGTGCGGATGTCCACATGCGCTCATTTTGTTTGTGAAATCTTGGCGGGACGATGTGGGCATCGTCCCCTACAATGTATTTGTAAAAAGGAGATTGATTTATATATGAAAGCAACAGGTATTGTGAGAAGAATCGAGGCTTGTGTTATAATAACACAAAAATGCTACAAAGCCTTATAATTACTGAGTTTTTGAGTGCTTTTTAAAGAAAATTTTTGACGAAAAACCACTTATTTTGACCCATACATGGCAAGAGCGAGGTGAAATCACCTCGCTGTTGCGTTTTATAAAATTTTGTCGTATAATGAAATAAACATAGGAGGGTTTTGTATGAAGAGGACTAAATGTATTATAATGACACTTATTTTTTGTTTGATGGTGTTCCTGCCTATTTCCGTATATGCCGAAATGTATCATCTTGGCGAAACAGATATGAGTATTCAAGTGGATGATTCTTCATGGTATGTTTTTACAAGAGATAATATAAAAAACAACTCGGAGTTGGATGAGTTAGAAATATCTTATGATTCAATGCGCGATATTCTTTACAATAATGAAGCATATATGGATGCCATTTTGCTTTATGATGATGGAGAATATGTTGAACTGTTTGTTCGAAAAAGAACAATGGATTCTGGAATAGTAAATTTGTCAAATTATAACAACGAAGAAGTTTTAGAGTTGGCAGAAGGTCTTGCAAAAAGGCAAGATGCAGATGATTATTCTGTTTATGAAAACCAGTACAAGTTTGCTAAATTAGAGTACATAGATTCGAATTTAGGTTATTACATATGCGAATATGTTACCTGTGTAAATAAAGACAACTATACTTTCACATTCCAATCGACATCGCAGTTTAGTGATTCAGAATACGATGAAATGGAAAACATTATTGATAGTATACAATTTGATATTGATGCTTCCTTAAAGGAACCTAAAGCAACTTCTTTTTTGGATTCTGTTGTTGGAAAAGCTATTGGCGGTGCAGTAATCGGTGGAGTTGCAGGCGCGATTATTGCTATAGCAAACAAAAAGAAGAAAAATAGTAATAAAGAGGAACTCCAATCCGGCGATAATACAGATACAGAGTAATTTCTATTTGTTATCATAATTCAAAAACAGAACTAATATCAAGTATAAAACTCCTTTGTTGACAGATAATAACAGTGTTATCATGTGAGCAAAGGAGTTTTTATATATGAAAGCAACAGGTATTGTCCGCCGAATTGACGACCTTGGGAGGGTCGTCATCCCCAAAGAAATCCGCCGCACCATGCGCATCCGTGAAGGCGATCCGTCACATACCTCATTGACACCTTTCAACAGGTTTTGTTTGGCTATACATAGTGTGTTGAATAGATATAAAGGAACAGCCGAGTGAAATTCACTCCGCTGTTCCTCTCATTTATCTTTTTTATCCATATTCCCTATAAATGTTAGTTCAGCAGTGAGAGCTCCACCTATAATTAAGAGTAACCCTATCAGTGCACCGATACCCGTTAAACACAAAATTGCACCTACAATAACAAGGATAAGTGCGACTCTATATGCTTTTTTTCTACTTTTTCGGTTAAGTTCTCGTTCTCGCTCTTCAAGTTCCAACTCTTTTAAGCGTATCAGTTTTTCCGTTTCGCTTTCATAGATTCTAGCTTCATCAACTACTCGATGGGTGCTTCTATAATCGTCCAGCATAATTTTTGTGCCACAATACGAACAGAAGCCGAAATCACGGCTGTCATCTAAAGAAATTTGAGCATTGCAATTTGGACATTGACAAGCTCTCATAATTATCACCTCAACCACACGATTTGTTTAATTCCAGTATAACATGTCGTTGCTTAAAAAGCAATGTGTACGTATATTTCTCCGTTAATTACAGATAAAAACAACACAATTAGTAAATTAAGGAGATATGTATATATGAAAGCAACCGGAATAGTGAGAAGAATCGACGACCTCGGCAGGGTGGTCATCCCCAAAGAAATCCGCCGCACGATGCGCATCCGTGAAGGCGACCCGTTGGAAATTTTTACCGACAGCGGCGGTGAAGTGGTGTTTAAAAAATATTCCCCGCTCGGGGAAATGGCGGCGTTTGCCTCGCAATATGCCGATGTGCTGTACCGCGCGTGCGGACAGCCCGTGATCATCTGCGATCGCGACCAGATCACCGCATCGGCAGGTGTGGCAAAGAAGGATCTTCCGTCGCACCGCCTGTCCCCTTCCCTTGAGGCGCTGATCGAAACGCGCCAGACACAAGTGCTCGACCGTGAGCAAACCGCCGTCACACCAACGGAAGATACCTCCCACCGCGTCAGCGTGTGCGCACCCATTCTCGGCGCAGGCGATCTCGGCGGCGCGGTGTGCCTGCTCTACGGCGAAAACGGCACGAAACCGACAAGCGAGGATGTGCGCCTGACACAGGTCGCCGCCTCCTTCTTCGGCAAGCAACTGGAAAGCTGACCCCCTAAACGCAAAGAAGCAGAGCATGCCGCTCTGCTTCTTTTGATTATCGCAATCTGTGGACACTTGCCTTTGGCAACAGCGCCAGTGCATCAAAGGTGAAGGCGCTTGTGCCCGACGCCCTCACATCAAACTCAAATTTGCTGTACACGATCGTGGAAATTGGGAAGCGGTATGTCGCGCCGAGTTCCCACGAGCTGTTTTTCTGTTCTTCCTCAAAGGTGTGGAATTCCACCGGCTTAAACGCACCTTCGGTGTAGCCGTCCACACCCATCATATGGATTTCGATCCAGAACTGTTCAGCGGGTGCTTCACTCGGGATGGTGAAGTTGATAAAACCTTCCTCATCATAATATATGCTGTCGAACAATTCATCGGCAAACGGTTGCCAGACCGCATCGTTTCTCGCGCGCTCGGCATCGTATACCACATCCTCAAGCATATCGTAGGGAAGCTCCGCCTCCTCATCCGCCACACGGAAATATTGCAGACGATCCCCGTTGTGGAAGGCAATAACCTCGTCGGAACACACGGTATAGGTCAGCGTTTCGCCGTTATCCATCGCAAAGGTCACATCAACATCCGCCTGCTCATCGTCGATCAATTCCGTCAGCGTGCGCTTGTAGGTTGTGTTGTTGAGCGACTCACATATAGCGGCGACACGCCAATGCTCGGCATCGTTCGGTTCGGTTTCGGTTTTGCCGTTTCGCAAGCTGACCGTAACCGACGCAGTCTGTTCTGCAAGCGGAAGTTCGGGTGTGACAGGCATGCTGATGATCAGGAACAGTCCTGCCAATCCGGCCGCCATAAACCCGCCGATAAACTTAAGATAATCCCGAAACTCAAAGCATCGCGTTCTGCCCACGCTCAAGCCAACGATCAGGCCGATCACACCGGCAGGCAGCAGATATTTCAGCGCAAACAGCACCGCCGCCCAAAGGGATTGGAACGCCAGTCCCACCAACCCGAACAGGATGACCACAGGCAACAGGAGTATGAGCAAAAACAGTAAGATGAATAAAAAGCCAATCGCCGCTTCCATATCAACACCTCCGGATAATTCGTATTGTAACATAAGTCGATTGTGCAACGCAACGGTTTTGCTTGTATTCCGCGTGAAAATGTGATATGATGAAGGCAACCTATCAGAAGGAGATACCGTATGGATCGTTTAACCGATATTTCTACCGTGAAATCGCTTCTTGAAAAACACGGCTTTCATTTTTCCAAGGCCCTCGGGCAAAACTTCCTTATCAACCCGTCCGTCTGCCCGCGAATGGCAGAGGAATGTGGCGCCGATGAGGACAGCGGTGTGCTGGAAATCGGCCCCGGCATCGGCACGCTGACCCGCGAACTTTGCCGCGCGGCAGGTAAAGTCGTGTCGATCGAGCTGGATGACCGCCTGCCCGCTCTTCTTGCCGAAACGATGGCGGAGTTTGATAATTTTACGCTGGTGCAGGGCGACGCACTCAAGCTGGATCTGAACAACTTGATCGCCGAGCAATTCGGGGATCGCCGCGTGGCTGTGTGCGCGAACCTTCCCTATTACATCACCTCGCCGCTGATCATGCACCTGCTGGAAAGCCGCCTGCCAGTTGAGAACATCACCGTTATGGTGCAAAAAGAAGCCGCCGACCGCCTGTGCGCGAAGCAAGGCACGCGTGAAACGGGCGCTGTCACGCTGGCGGTGCAGTATTATGCCAAGGCGGAGGTGCTGTTTGATGTGTCCCGCGGGAGCTTTATGCCCGCGCCGAATGTTGACAGCAGTGTCATCCGCCTGACGCTTCATAAAGAGCCGCCGTGCGATGTACGCAACGAAAAGAAGATGTTTGCTCTCATCCGCGCGGCGTTCAATCAACGCCGTAAAACCATCACCAATTCGCTGATGGGTGCCGGCGTCACCAAGGCGCAGATTGCCGCCGCTTGCGACGCCTGCGGTATTGCTCAGACTGCCCGCGCCGAGCAGCTGACACTCAACGATTTCGCGGCATTGGCAAATGCAATGGAATAATGCACCATCCCCGCAGGAGCGAACCGCCGCTCCTGCGGGGATGTTTTTGCCGCAAAAAGCAAAGTTTTTCACATTCTGTGATTTTTATCTTGACAAATCCGCGCAAATCCCGTATACTTATTGGGCAACGAAAATTCCATACGGAAGCGTATCGAAGTGGTCATAACGGGCCTGACTCGAAATCAGGTAGCCTTCACGGGCTCGTGGGTTCGAATCCCACCGCTTCCGCCAAAAATAGAGGGTATCCCAAATGGGATACCCTCTATTTCTTTTGGGGTGGGATTCGAAAACCCGTTAAGAAAACAGTCCTGTGGACTGTTTTAGGGCGTGGAGTTGACGAGACTGCCGCCAAAAAAAGAGGTGTCGCGAAAATGCGACACCTCTTGAGGATGGGGTTGTTCAATTCTTTTTGCAATACACTCTTATGGCATCGCGCATGAAAGCGGCGGTGCCGGGGGTGTGGCGGTCAATGTTTTCGCGGAAGCGTTCGTCGGCGGTGTACATCTCGGCAAGGCCCGCTAAGATCTCGTCGGTGCAGGTGTAGTAATTGTCGGTGATGTAGGCTTGCCACTCCTTCACAAGCGTCTGTGCTTCGGCGCTGTCGGGTGAACAGCCGTCTTTCATACAAGCGGCGAATTTGGCGATCAGGGTGTTCATGCCGTCCGTGACCGCCTGCCATTTGTCGGCGGAATACGCGGCGGTTTTCGCCTGACTTTCTTTATACGCATCGGTATTCCCCCAGCGTTCTTTTACTTCTGCCGCGTAAACCTGTGTCATATATTTCAACTCCTTATAAATCCGGCTCGGTGAAGCAAGGTGTCCCCCGCTCTGCTAACCGTGACTTTACCTCATCATAGGTCAGCGTTACCGTAACCTTCTGCTCCGCATTGTCTGTTCCTGTCATTACGATTACATCGTTTTCAACGGTCAGCGTATCATCATATACACCACTCACATCGCACAAGTTCAAGAAGCGTTTGTTTTTGCAATCGTATGCCACCGACCAATATGGCCACGCCCAATAGCATCCGCTGAAAAGGATCAGATCATGAAACATCACGGCATCCACGATGATAAATGATTCTTTTCCTTCGGTGACTTCACTCGGAAAATACTCATACACTTCTTCCAATGTGTCCGCATCCAGAAGAGTAAATCCATATAAGGTTTTGCGAAAACACAGAACCGTTTTGCCATCGATCACAAGAGGATAAACCATCTGCTTCCAATCATGAACATCCACACATTCACATTGGTAAATAGCATCCCCTTTTTTCATTGTCACGATCGCCCTCTGTCGGCGTTCGCGACTTTCGGAATTCTCGTAAAGCCACACCTCAATCGTGATGTGGATGCCGCAAATTTCCTGCGTAATGCGTTCACAAAACGAAAAATCGAACCCTTTTTGATAGTCTGCTATATACTGCCCAAGCATAGATGATCACCTCTTTACAGCTTTAGTATAGCACTCGATACAGCATTTTTCAAGTCGAGTGACACGACTGCGACTCTTTTGCTGTGAAACCCGCCTTTGCAATGCACTACCACCGATGCGTAAAATCGGGTGAAACCAGAGGGTTTCTATGGTGTTTTCTAAAAAGCCGTGTTAGAATTTCTTTAGAAATTGCCGTAAACGGGGACACCGAAAATCTTCTGATTTGATGCAGATTTTGAGATTTGAAAAAGCAAAAACGCTCGAAATCAGGTAGTCCGACCTTATTACATCGGACACTTTTTAATATGTCACCTGACGATCTTTACCCACACCGAGACGGTGTAAATAAATCGTGCGAGTTTCTTTGTCGATCGTAACCACATCCACCGCGGTTGCCGAGGCAGTGTTGTACACGCGTTCTTCTTTATTTTCGTCGCGCACATCGGTGCCCGCCGTCGTGATCGTAATGCACGGAACCGCAAATGTCGTCGTGTCAATATCATCCTTATGATTATGCCCCTGGAAGATGGCGATCAATTCGCCTTTTGACTGAGAAAAATCCGCCGAAACTGACGACGATTGCCATTCACCGACACCTTCATAAAAACCGCTGTATGTCGTTTTGTTGGCATACGCATCGATTATGCCTTTGAACAGTTCGCTGTCGCGCGATGCCGTAGCGTTATGCGTGCCGACGATCACACTGTAACCTTCAGGGACATTGAGCGCTTCATCCACCAACCAATCAAACTGCGCTTGTCCGAAGATCGGGTTATGGAAAAAGCTGTTTTGTCTGCCGCGCGCTAAACCGTTTTCATCGCCCTCATACAGTTCCCAGAACGAATTGACCATGATAAAACGGGTTAGCGTTTCGGGATCATCAACATAAAAATAGGTGCCGTCCTGCGAGAAGTGACGCTCAGAATCCTGTTGTTGCCAACCGAAATAGGTCTCCGCGCGTTGCTTGTTGTTAAGCTGATAACAATAATACACGGTTTCGCCGTCTACGACCTGACTGCCGGTTGCACCGTCGTGGTTGCCGACTGTCACCAGGATATTGGACTGCGGGATGGGTTCAAGCAGCTTCAGCGCGGCGGTCAGGTTTGGTTGCATATCGGCAAGCGTAAAGCCCGACGACTGCGTAGTCGTATCACCCGTATTCATAAAAAAGGCAATGTTGCACGCCTGCATCACGCCCGCCGACACCTTGCCGATGTCTTTCAGATACGGTTCGTTTACATTATCCGCCGACAAGTGAATATCGGAGTTGAATAAAAACTGCACCAGATTACCGCTGCTGTTCGTTTTGATCGCCTGAACATCGGCGATGGTTTTCACCACTTCATCATACCACGATTTTGTCAGATAATCTTCGGCTTTTATCCAGCCGTCTCCCTCACCATAGGTGAATTCCTGGTTGATGGAAATATAGGGTGCTTGAGCTTCTTCGGGGATAAACGACATGCGGAAATAGGCGACATTCGCGCCAGCTTTAATCACAAAGCTTTCCACATCCCCTTCCTTATCGTAAACGATATTGGTCGCCACAAGCGGCAGATCCTCTTTAATCGTCAACGCCGAGAATGTACCACCGTCGATCGGTTGGAACGACGCGTCATAAAAGCGCATATAAATCGCTCCGGGTGCGACTTGGTCGACTGATTCCGAGCGGAATTGAATGCCTTTGAAGCGCACGACATCGCCGTCGGCAACGGCAACAAATCCCGTTGCGCACGCGCCCTCACAAGCTTTGATAACATCTCCCGAACCGTAGCGTTGTCCTTTGATCAGACCAACTGTTTCACCCTGCTCGTTCACCGACGAATCAATATGGTTGGTGATATCCTTCGACACAACGGTCACTTTATCGGTTTTCCAAAGCGTGCCGTCAGGCAACACATATTGCTTGGCAGGATCGACGAAGTCGTCTTTGCTTTCCACAAACACGGGAAGATTCGCCGATGCCAGATACCGTTCGCTGTCGGGAATTGACACCGCTGACTCAAATGACGGCGGTGCATCGCCACCGCACGCTGTCAGGCTAAGCAGCAAGGCGATCATGGCCACTGCGGCTGTGAATATTTTGAATATATGCTGTTTTTTCATCATAACCCTCCTATCTTCTGTCCATTGTATCATAATCGACATGGTTTTTCAAGAAAAAACAGCATCTGCAACGAAACCGTTTTTTAAAAAACAAAACCGCCCGAAACCACAAAGGCTTCGGGCGGTTGTTTATGTTTCCAACTCGAACAATTTTGTATTATACACCATCACAATCTGGTTGCCGTGCATCACCAGATAAAACACATCGTCGCGCTCAGCGTAGGTGCAAGCAACACCCTGAGCAGACAGAGGGTAGAGTTTCGACCATGTGTAATACTGTTCGCCATCGCTCAAGAAAAACCCCCGTTTTCCTTTGCGATTGATCGAAAAATGCAGTCGATATTCTGCGACGCGTGAAAGGTAAGAGGCACCGTCATAGCTGGCAGTTTCGATGGTGTAATCTCCTGCTCGGGCACGAAGGGCGTGATAGTATGGCAAACCATAGGATATCCCCAACAAAACGGTAAAAAAGAGCAAAACAGCATTGAGAAACAAGACGAGAAAAAGAGTAAATGAATCGTGAACATACCTTATAAGCGGTAAAAAACACAATTGCATGATAACGATGCCGACAAAAGGCCAAACGGTCGGTCGATAACGGCGCAGATCATGCCGAATATGCTCGTGCGTCAATATGTCTTTTTTCTTGATAAGCGAGGCATCCATCACCTTCACCGCCTTTCGTACCTATCATCACACTGTTTTCGAGATTTTCGCAAAAGCATCTACGGAATCCCCCCCTGTCACGGCAAACGCCGTGACATCCCCCTTGTCTAAAACGGGACAAAATGCCCGCCGCAGGATGGCGTCAACCTTGCAGAGGTGAATCTCCACATCTGCCAAAACAGTAAAGGGGCGACATTTTCATCGCCCCTTACCGATTACACTCTCGTAACTTTCAAAATCGCCATCAACCGCAGAACGAGCGGGATGAGCAACACATTGATCACAAATTCCACAACAAAGTTCAGTCCGACGATGCCGACGAAGATAAACGCAACGGCACCCGCAAACGCGTTTTCTGCCGCGTATTGCACCATGAGGTCATAGTAGAACACAAACAGCGCCGCGACGAATATACCCGTATTGATCAGCGGGCAGGAGACCGCCGACAGGATGACACCGAGCGTCTTTTTGGTTGAGCGGGCAAAGGGTTTGTAGATCAGTCCCGCGCCGAAACCTGCGAGCACACCCTTGAGGATGCACACCGTGATGGTGACGACAGGCGCGAGCTGAAGCATTGCGGTGCTGAGCGCACCCGCCATGCCTGTGATGACCTGATAGCTGACGGTGAGACCGAACACGCCGCCAAGGAGCGCACCCGTAGCGGGGCCGTACAGAATCGCACCAATCATAATCGGCACGAGCGTCAGCGTGATGTTGTACGCGCCTAAGGGAATGACCACAAAGAGCTGCAACAGCAACACCAGTGCCGCCAGAAGGGCGGTTCCCACCAGCTTTTCGATGGACGAACGATTTTTCATAACACATACCTCCGATACTGCCCGCGATGGGTGCAGTTCATAATGCTGTGAATATAAAGGATCAGCGGTTTTTCTCGTAGATCGCTTTCAGACCGTCGAGCAGGAGATTTTCGTTGTACACGATCTCCTTTTTGCAATGGCGGATGATCTCCTTGGCAAGACCGCCCGTCGCAACGACGGTGGCTTCCTCGCCGAGCTCTTCCTCCATTCGTTCGATCAGACCATCGAGCATCGCGGCGGTGCCGTAGACAATGCCTGATTGCATACAATCCACCGTGTTGCGGCCGATGACCGCTTTCGGAGCAGTGGGATGCAGCATTGGCAAGGCGGCAGTACCTTGTGCCAGCGCCTGCAGGGTGAGTCGCACACCCGCGGCGATGGAGCCACCAAGGAAATTGCCTTGCTTGTCAAGCACCGTCAGCGTGGTCGCCGTGCCCATATCGATGATGATGCAGGGCAAGGGATAGCGACCCAGCGCGCCCGCCGCGCCTGCGGCAAGGTCGGCACCGAGCTGAGCGGGATTGTCGATGCGGATGTTCAACCCCGTTTTGACACCGGGGCCGAGCATCAGCGGCTTCACACCGCACAGCAGCTCCACTGCCGCGCTGATTGCCGAGCCGACCGACGGCACGACCGATGAGATGATGCTGTCACCGATATGCGAGATATCCGCCCCGTGCAGAGCGAGCACCTGCCCGATCTCCACAGCGTATTGATCGGGCGTTTTACCGTTCACAGTGGCAAGTCGTGCGGTGGAGCGCAGGTGTTCCCCGTCAAACAGGCCGAGTGTGATGTTGGTGTTCCCGATATCGATCGTCAGCAGCATACCGTCTCATCTCCTTTACATTCTATACGATATTATACACAGATTTAAAGAAAAATCAACTGCGGCGTATAAAATGCAGAAAAACACACAGAATAACCACGGTGCAAAAAATTTTTTAAAAAAATTTCATTTTCCCTCTTGACATTTAAAAAGGGATAGTGTATTATATTCAAGCAGTCGGGACCACCACTGTGACAAATGCACCATTAGCTCAGTTGGTAGAGCACCTGACTCTTAATCAGGGTGTCCACGGTTCGAGCCCGTGATGGTGTACCATTACGGCCCGTTGGTCAAGTGGTCTAAGACTCCGGCCTCTCACGCCGGCAACACGAGTTCGAATCTCGTACGGGTCACCAATATATTCCTCCTTAGCTCAGTCGGTAGAGCGCATGACTGTTAATCATGATGTCGCTGGTTCGAGCCCAGCAGGGGGAGCCAAAAAAGCTCTTGTTCGAAAGAACAAGAGCTTTTTCAGTTATATTCGCCTTCAAGTCGGAGGCCAAGCGGTCTTAGGAAGACA